>JAENIT010000008.1 GCA_016844365.1 Dehalococcoidia bacterium | reverse complement strand
GAGAGTCCAGTATCTCCCGAGCCCTTATGTCCTTGATAGCCATTCTAAAGTGCCTCCTTCGATGGACGGTTCGACAAGCTCACCACAAGCTCAGGACAAGTCCTTAGCAGCAGCCAGGGCCTTCTCGACCGCGTCCGTCGGGGAATCTGCTCGGATCACCGCCGAGTCGTCATAGCTCTGATTGTGAAAATTCCAGGTGCCCAGGCCAATGACGGGAATATCGAGGGATACGGCGTAGGCGATCTCTGACAGGGTGCCAAACCCTCCGTCCACGGCGATGACCGCCTGGGCTGAGCGCACCACCACGATGTTTCTCGCGTAGCCGATGCCCGTTACGATGGGGATGTCCACGTAGGAGTTGGCGTCGGAGCGTTTATCTCCAGGGAGGATCCCCACGGTGGTCCCACCCCCTCGTTTGGCCCCCTTGCACGCCGCCTCCATAACCCCGAACAGGCCACCGCACACAAGGATAGCCCCCCGGCGGGCCAATTCGTAACCCACCACTTCGGCCATCTCATACACATCAGGGGGGCACTCGCTGCCGCCGATGACCGCTATGAAAGGCATACCCTTCTCCTCAATGTGTCGGAAACCCTGCGGTTTTCTCGGTGAACCTAATAGGGGCGTCCTTCCCAGGAAGGACGCCCCTATTATAAATGGTCCATGTCGAAACTAACCTAAAGCTCCGCCAGCTCTATTATCTTAACCTCGGGGCCTTCGGGAGTAAGCTCCAGAATAGCCACGGTACCCAGCTTCCGTTGCTGATTGGGCAAGGTGGGGCTGCCTGGGTTCACGAATAGTATTCCCTGATGCTCTTCCAAAAGAGCCACGTGAGTGTGTCCAAAGACCACAATATCCAACTTCTTACCGAAGAACCTCTCCACCTCCGGAGGCAGCGAGCCGTCAGGGAAATGAGGGGCTATATATCCTGGAAAAGGCTCCTCTGCCATGCCCCTCAGATTTAGATCGTGGACAAGCCCAACTGCATGGCCGTCAAGCTCCAGCGCCCGTCGGCTGGCCACCCTCTCGTCCCCATGAAAATGGTCGAGGGTGCCGAACTCCACAGCCTGGACCGGCGCTATCTTCTCCAGCCAGTCGATACAGGAGATGTGGTATATGTCTCCTGCGTGAAGGATGAGGTCAACGCCCTGAAAGGCCTTCGCTACCTGAGGCGGCGGCTCTTTGCCGGTGCTCGGGGTGTGGGTGTCGGATATAAGGCCGATTTTCATGGGGCAATAAAGTCCTTTCTCTCATTCACCAGAATCAAAATCTGGGGTGGTTACGACGGCAAGGGCATCGAAGAACTCTGGGAAGGTCTTAGCCACGCAGGCTGGGTTGGCAATGGCGATACCAGGGACCAATAGGCCAGTGATGGCAAAGCTCATGGCGATGCGATGGTCGTCGTAGGTCTGGATTAGCGCCGGCTGTGGGATGCCCGGATAGATCGTCAGGCTGTCCCAGGTCTCGTCGACCCGGATGCCCATGCGCCGCAGCTCCGTCGCCGCGGCCACGGGCCGATCGCTCTCCTCGTAATGGGTCTGCGCTATACCGCGAACGGTGACGGGGCCATCGGCAAAGGGAGCGATCGCCATTAGCGTCGTCGCGACGTCGCCCATCTGGGTGAAATCGGCCTCCACGGCCCTAAGTCGCCTGGGCCCCTCCACCTCGATAGCATTCTCTTCACGGATGACCTTACATCCCATCCTCTCCAGTACCTCCAGCAGGCCGAGGTCTCCCTGCGCTGAGCCGCTTCCCAATCGGGGCACGCGTACCGATCCCATCGTGACCGCCGCGGCCGCGAAGAAGTAGGACGCGCTGGAGGCGTCTGGCTCCACTGCGTAAGTCCGGCCCCTATACACCTGGCCGGATGGCACACGGAAACGGTCATCGCCGACACGTTCGACCCGGACACCGAAGTCGGCCATGATGCCGAGGGTCATGCCGATGTAGGGCGCGGATACCAACTCTCCTTCGATCTCGATCTCAACATCCCGCTCAGCGTAGGGGGCGGCCATCAGCAGCGCGCTGATGTACTGGCTGGAGATGTCCCCTCGCACCCGCGCTCGCCCGCCGGGGATGCCCTTGGCCCGCACGATGACAGGGGGGCAGCCGTTGTCAAACCTGGCATGAGCGTCTACCCCGAGCTGTTGCAACCCATCGAGTAAGGGTTGAATTGGGCGTTGGCGCATTCGCTCCGAACCATCCACAATGTATGTCCCTCGCCCCACGGCAACTGCCGCGGTGAGGAATCGGGCCGCTGTGCCCGCGTTCCCGGTGAACAGCTCCGCTGTTGTGACAGAGAAGTTCCCGCCCTGGCCTTCTACAGTGAAGCGCTGGGCGGACTCCTCCGCCTCGACCCGGATGCCGAGGGCCTCAAGCGCGCCGCGCATGTAATGGGTGTCATCGGAGAAGAGGGCATGGGTGATCTCGGAGCGCCCCTCGGCTAGCGCGGCGATGAGCAAGGCGCGATTGCTGTAGCTCTTGGAGCCTGGCAGCTCAATAACAGCGTCGATGGGGCAGGCGACTGGCTGGATAGCTATGAAGTCCATGAATAATTAAGGCTCCAAGTGTATGGTATATCGATTGTAACCTCACGACGGTAACTGCGCAATGAACCGACGGAAGCTCACAGCCCCAGGAGGCGGATGGCGTTATCCCGCAGGATGTTGCGCTTCTCATCCCTGGTGAGGGGCAACCGCTCCACACGCTCCACATCGGGCATGCCGTCAGCGAAGGGCCAGTCGCTGCCAAAAGTAACGCGGTCAGCACCCAGGGCCCGAAAGAGGCTCACTGCCTCATCGTCGGAGAGGCTGTGCTCACCGCTCTGCTCGGTGTCTCGGAGGATGCCGCAGCAGTCGAAGGAGAGCTGAGGGTACTCCTTGGCAAGAGCTATCGCCTCCTGGAAGAAGGTCCTGCCGCCACAATGGGCCAGGTGGATCTTAGAGCGAGGAAAATCCTTCAGCACATCCACTGCCAGGGCTGGCCTCCCGTAGCGGCCCTCTTTGTCCTCATCTCGGAAGGGGCCGCTGTGCATGATCCAGGTCATCCCCAACTCCTCCATGGCACGATAGGCGGGCCACAGCCCCCGGTCGTTGATAGCCAGGCGCTGCACCACGGTGTGGAGCTTGATTCCTGAGGCTCCCATCGCCTTGCAGCGATGCACCTCTTGGTACATCTCCTCCTCGCCCATCACGGGATCCACGCCGATATAGGCGTACAGCTTCCCAGGGTTTTCCCCGACGACCTGGCAGGACCAGTCGTTGCGACGCTGCAACCGACCCACGATGGCCTGACGGACTTCATCCTCCTTCTCTCGCCGCTGGTCAGGAGTGAGGTCTTGAGGAAGCCTGGCGTTGGCAGCCCGCATCATATCCCAAACCGGGGTGAAGTTGACCATGCACACCTTATCGATGCCCTTCTCCGCCATGTAGGGGAGGAGTTCCTCCATGGTGCCGGCGTAGCCGGTGCGAGAGGTGCCGCCCTGGGCCTGGAGGCCTACCGCGGCTATCTGGTGACAGTGCATGTGGGTGTCTATGATACCGTAGTCTGGCATAGTATCCTCCTCACTGCTCCTTCTGGGTGTTCTTTAGGGTTAAATCAGCTATCACAGAGGCTCTTTGGTGTCCACGCCCAGGCGAACTGCCACCTCCACAACCCGGCGGCCCAGGGCGCGAGCCTGCTCCAGGTCCTCTTTCGTGGCGTCGCCACCGGATGCGATCGCGCCGTAGTAGGAGGACGAGGTGCGCATGGTATCGGACCAGGGGAGGCCAACCATGATCATCCCGTGGGCCCAGAGGACGTGCAGCACCTGAAGCATGGTGATCTCGTTGCCAGCGGTGCGAGACCATCCGGTGGTAAAGGCGGCCCCCACCTTGCCTCGCATCCGTCCCGTCTCCCAGTAGTCGCCGGTATCGTCCTGGCAGTCGTCAAGATACTGCTTTATCCTCCCGGTCATGCCGCTGTAGTTGGGGGAGCCGATGATGACCACGTGGGCCTCCGCCATGTCCTTGGGGACGGCCTCCCCCACGATCTTGAGGACTACCTCAGCTCCCTCGACGCTCTGTGCCCCCTCCACCACTGCGTTGGCCATCTCCTCGGTGGTTCCTCGGCCCCGCTTATCGTAGATAACTAGAACTTTCATGAATTCTCCTTTAGAGGACTAGGAATTGAATGATGCAATCACCTTAAGCTACGCCACCGGCTGGGCCACTCGACCCAGGAAGTCCAGCATCAGTTTGCGCATCAGCTCCGGCTCGTTGGCCGTTAGTCCGTGGCCGGCTCCAGGGATGATGTGAAGATCGGAGCCGGGGATACCCTGGTGGAGGTCTTGGCCGCAACGCACGGGTATGGTGGCGTCGGCGTCCCCGTGAGCGATGAAAACCGGCATCTTCAACTCCCCCAACCGCTTCTCGATGGAGTCGCCGACGGCCAGGTATGCCTCCAGGGTGCGGTGGATGCCCTCGTACTGCTCCAGCCGGATTTTGAGGAGGCGCTGGAACCGCTCCGGGTCTTGGCTCTTTAGCTGGGGCTGTCGATACAGGACGGCGCTCTCCGCCGCCGCCTCTCGGCCCTTAGACCGCTCGACCTCAAGGGCCGAGTCCAACTCCTTCCGCCGAGCCACTCGCTCCGGCTCCGAGGAGTAGGTCATGGTGTTGATGAGGAAGAGGCTATTAACCATCTCCGGGTGCTCCAGAGCGAAGGTCATGGCTATGGGCCCACCCGCGGAGCTTCCCAGCACATGGGCACGGTCGACACTCAGGCGATTGAGGAGGGCATGGACATCCTCCGCGAAGACGGCCATGGAGTAGCCGCCAGACGGACTCTCTGATCGGCCGGCGGTGCGGCGGTCGTAGAAGATGAGGCGGAAGGGGTCTGACAGGGCCTGGGCGTGGTTCTTGGTGAAGCCGTCGCTCCCCTCGCCGCCACCAAGGCCCCCGTGAATCCATACAAAGGGATAGCCGTTACCGTGGACCTCGTAGTACATTCGGAACCCGTTGATGCTCTCGATTGGCATGTTGTCCTCCTCTCTCTTTCATCGAGCTCTCGTCTTGTGTCTTTGCGAGCCCTTCGTCAAGCTCAAGACAGACGGAGCGAAGCAATCCCCTCTATCCCACGAGATTGCCACGGCCCGCCCGATGCGGGCCTCGCAACGACGTGGTAACCCTTGAATTGGATTATACGCTCCCACAGATGGGTGTCAATATGTGGACTGGGAGGTGTTGTAGCTTGCTGTACTGGCCGCGCTTTGGTAAGATATACCAATGGTTAAGTCCCCACGATAGCTACTGTAGGAGGCTGAGAGATGAAAAAAGGGTGGTATCAACTTTTTGTTATATTGACAGTTTTCTCCCTGATATTGGCCGCGTGTGGACGGGGGGAAGGCTCCGGCGCCGAGGAGTCCCTGAATGGTGGTGGCGGCGCTGGTGGTGAACTAAAGATGCTAGGAGACGACCCGCCAACCCTCGACCCAGCCCTCTCTGGAGACACCACCTCGGCGTTCTACATCGTTGAGGTATTCAGCGGGTTGGTTACCCTGAACCACAAGTTGCAGATAGAGCCCGACCTGGCGGAGCGCTGGGAGGTGAGCAGCGACGGCAAGACCTACACCTTCTTCCTTCGCAAGAACGCTAAGTTCCACAGCGGCAAGCTGGTTACTGCCAATGACTTTAAGTACTCATTTGAACGGGCTGCGGACCCCAAGACTCAGGCTACCCTGGCCGACACCTACTTGGGAGACATCATAGGCGTAAAGGATAAGCTTAACGGTAAGGCCTCCGTAGTCCAGGGAGTGAAGGTTGTAGATGACAACACCCTCCAGATAGAGATCGACGCCCCCAAGTCCTACTTTCTGGCCAAGATGACATACCCCACCTCCTTTGTCTTGGACAAGGAGAACGTCGAGTCCAGCAAGGAGTGGACCAAGAAACCCAACGGGACGGGCCCCTTCAAGCTCAAGGAGTGGAGAATAGGGGAGCGCATAATCCTGGAAAAGAACCCTGCCTACTACATGGAGCCAGCAAAGCTTGACAAGGTCACTTTATTGCTGGCCGGCGGCTCCGGTTCAACTATGTACGAAAACAACGAGATCGATGTCACCGGAGTCCCTATTGATGAACTGGAGGCCATCGCGGCCCCCAGCCACAAGTTCAACAAGCAGCTTCTTGTAGCATCGGACCTGAGCGTCGGCTACGTGGGGTTCACCAATAACGTGGCCCCCTTCGACGACGTCAAGGTGAGACAGGCCTTCGTCCATGCGGTGGACAGGGACAAGATCACGAAGGTCATCTATAAGGACACCCGTCAGAAAGCAAACGGAATACTCCCCCCTGGTATGCCAGGATACAACCCTAACCTCAAGGGATTGGAGTACGACCCGGAGAAGGCCAAGCGACTCCTCAAGGAGTCGAAATACGCCTCAGGCTTACCCCCTATCACTCTTAACATCCCTGGTAGCTCGTCCACGCCACCTCCCTTCGCCGAGGTGCTCCAGCAGGACTGGAAGAACGTCCTGGGGGTCGACGTTAAAATCCAGCAGATAGAATGGGCCACCTTCCTGGAGGACCTGAAGAAGCACAAGTTCCAGTCCTTTATGATTGGCTGGGTCGCCGATTACCCTGATCCCCAGGACTTTTTGGACATCCTTTTCCACAGCAAGAGCCTGGAGAACAACCCCCTCTACGCCAACCCAGAGGTTGACCAGGTCCTTGAGACCGCCAGGGTGGAGCGGGATGTGGAAAAGCGGATGAAGCTTTACCAGCAGGTCGAGCAGACTATAGTGAACGAAGCCCCCTGGTTGCCTTTGTGGTACGGAAAGAACTATCTCCTGGTAAAGCCTTATGTCCAGGGTAAGGAGTACCTGGCGGCCCCTATGGTTATACCCAGCCTCAAGTTTGTGTCGATAGAGAAGTAGGCCATGCTAGGATATATTGTAAGGCGGCTACTCTGGTCGCCAGTGGTCCTGTTCACTGTGACCTTCTTTGTCTTCTTTTTGGGGAACTACGGGCCAGGAGACCCGGTGGAGGTCCTTATGGGCGTCCACAATGACCCCGAAGTGGTAGCCCGTATCAAGAAGGAGAGAGGGCTGGACAAGCCGTTTTACATCCAGTACGCCAACTATATATGGAGAGCCCTCCACGGTGACCTGGGAGAGAGCTTCAAGTTCCGTGGACAGTCGGTCGCCAAGCTCGTCTTCCAGAAGATAGGGGTGTCGGCCCAACTGGGGCTGGTGGCTATGGTAATCGGCGTATCCGTGGGCGTAACCCTTGGAATGGTAGCAGCCTTGAACCAGGGCAAGATCATAGACCCGATTATAGTCAGCATCGCGCTCTTTATCAGCTCTGTGCCGGTGTTCATACTGTGGCCCTTCCTGATTATTTTGTTTGTTAAGGTGCCCAACGAGCTAGGGCTGCCCTCGCTCCCATCCTCCGGCTGGGGAGGGATTTTTGACGCCAAGATAATCATGCCGGCCATAGTGCTAAGCCTGGGCCCCATAGGCGGCCTGACGCGGATCATGCGGGCCAGCACCACAGAGGTTATAAACCAGGATTACGTGCGCACCGCCCGGGCCAAGGGCCTCTCTCCGATGGCCATAAGAATACACCACGTCGGACGTAATGCGTTACTGCCAGTGTTCACCGTGGTGGGCCTCTCTATGGCCACCCTGGTGAGTGGGGCCTTCATCACTGAGACCCTATTCGGAATTCCCGGCATCGGGAGGCTGGCAGTGGAGTCCATATTTGCCAGAGACTACCCGGTGATAACAGCCCTGATCCTTATAACCGCTGTGGCCTATATCTTTGCTAATCTCTTGGTGGACATAGGCTACACCTTCCTGGATCCCAGGATCCGGTACACTTAGGACGCGATGAGATATGTCTACTGAACCGGAAGTCCGAGAGTCCGCCGAGGCCCGGGTTATCCCCAGGGCAGCTCGAGGGGATAATCACTGGGTGATGGCGTGGCATCGCCTGCGTCGCAAGAAGCTGGCTATGGCATCCCTCGTTTTCATACTCGTCTTCTACCTATCTGGCATTTTCGCCCCCCTGCTGGCCCCCTACGACTACGCGGCCCAGGACCTGAACGCGTCCTTTCAGGACCCCAGCATGGCCCATCCCTTGGGCACCGACCGCCTGGGTAGAGACGTACTAAGCCGGCTCATCTGGGGGGCACGGACCTCTGTCATCGTATCTGTCATGTCAGTGATAACTGGAAGCATTGTGTTTGGGGTAGTCATGGGGCTCTTAGCTGGCTACTTCGGACGGTGGGTGGACACCGCGATCATGCGTGTAGGGGAGATATTCCTCGCCTTCCCCGATATTCTACTGGTCATTCTTATAGCGGCCACGCTTAGGCCCAGGGTAGTGGAAATTGTGGGGAACATAGAGCGGGCAACGGGGATCAAGGGCCTTGTGGACTCAGGGGCCGCTGACTACTTCGTGGTTTTTGGCGCCCTCTCAGTCTTTTCATGGGTAGGAATGGCGCGCCTCATCCGGGGCCAGATACTGACTCTGCGCACCCTGGACTTCGTAAACGCGGCGATCTCCCTGGGCGCTTCCCATAAACGTATAATGTTCGTCCATCTCCTGCCAAACGCCTTGAACCTTATCCTGGTAAGCGTTACCATGGGCCTTGGGGCCGCCATTGGTTCTGAGTTAGTACTAAGCTGGCTGGGCATCGGTATCCGTCCACCCACGCCCAGTCTGGGAGTGATGATCTACGAAAACCAGGGTATTCAGCAGTTTTTGGCTCACCCCCATGTTCTTATTGCCCCGATATCCGTAGTTTCTTTGGTCTTTTTTGCCTTTAACCTGTTTGGAGAGGGTCTAGTGGACGCCCTGAACCCTCGAGCCAGATAATTTGGGCCGCGAAGAAGCTCCTAAAATGCGAGTGTACACAACATGGGTAAAATAGCATCTGGTATCGCCTCTGCCATTTCTATTATCATCCTGGCCGCGCTAGTTGGCGCTGTTGCAGGGGCTGGAGCCACATACGTCATAGTATCCAACAGCCAGAAGATCAGCTTCACCAGCGCGGAGCGGAACAGGGCCTTAACAACCCAAATCACACTCCTGGAAGAATCCGCCATAACCGAGTCCGTTAGCCTAGTTGGTCCCTCGGTGGTAACGGTCGTCAATGACCTAGCGCCTCGACGAGGCAATAGCGGCAGAATCTTCGAGGGCACGGCCAGTGGCTCCGGGGTTATAGTAGACGCTCGTGGCTACATAGTCACCAACCAACATGTGGTGGATAACAGCGAGGCCCTGGCCGTTGTTCTAGCTAACGGTGACAGGCATCCCGCCAAGCTCATCGGCTCCGACTATCCCTTCACCGACCTGGCTGTGATAAAGATCGATGCCAATAACCTGACGGTCGCTGGTATGGGAGACTCGGACGCCCTCAAGCAGGGACAACGAGTCATCGCCATAGGCAGCGCCCTGGGCGACTTCCGCAACAGTGTCACCTTGGGCATCATAAGCGGCCTCAATCGCACCTGGAGCTACGATGGCCAGACGGTGGAGGACTTGATTCAGACCGACGCCGCTATTAACCAGGGTAACAGCGGCGGCCCCCTGGTTAACTCTGCAGGCCAGGTTGTTGGTATTAACACCTCGGTCATCAGGAGCACTAGGGCAGGAGAGGTAGTAGACGGCATTGGCTTCGCCATCCCCAGCAATACCGTCGACATCGTGGCTAAGCAGATAGTCAAGCAAGGCAAGGTCAGCAGGCCTTATCTAGGCATCAGCCACCAGCAGGTTACCCCAGCCCTCGCCTCCCTTTATAATCTTCCTGTTAGCCAAGGGGCTTACATCCTACAGATCAGCACAGCAAGTCCGGCAGGACGGGCCGGAGTGAAGGAAGGGGACATCCTAATTAAAATTGGGGATATTCCGGTGGACGAAAAGCATCCCTTCCTTAATGTCCTCATGAAGTACTCTCCCAAGGATACGGTAACACTGACTCTTAACCGCCAGGGTGAGACCATCAAGGCGGACGTAACTTTAGACGAAAGACGCTAACCACCACTCTCAAGGTCTATGTAATTTTGCGCCTTAGACAATCTTCCACATTGCCTTATAGTGGGTGTCTGTCGCCTCCGATCCACAAGCTAGGTCTCACTGTGGTCAATAGGGTGAAGACTTATGGACTAACTATCCTCGTCGCATTCTTGTTTCTAGCCTTATCAGCAGGGTGTGGCTCCCAGAAGAACCAGGTACCAGAGACATCACCCACACCTGGGCCTTCGGCGCAGTCTTCGGGGACAAGGACTCTCTCAAAGCTTCCCAAGCCCACAGGTTTCGGCTACGGTATGCAGATAGACTCTGGCAACGACTACCAGAGGGCCTTCAAGCTGCTGAAGGACGCTGGTTTCAACTGGGCGAAGATTCAGGTCAGATGGGAAGATTTAGAGCCAGCGCCGGGCAGGATCCAATGGGACCACTGGGATAAGGTGGTAAACCAAGCCCAGGCCAACGGAGTTTACTTGCTGTTTAGCGTCGTTACAGCTCCCCAATGGGCCAGACCGGGATCTGACCACTCAATCCCAGGCCCCCCTATGGAAGCTAGCGAGTACGCTAAATTCGTGGGAACTTTGGCCTCCCGCTACAATGGACGAGTCCACGCCTACTAAGTCTGGAACGAGCAGAACCTGTCTCGGGAATGGGGAGGTATCGGTGGCCCTCCTGAAAGCGGCCTACACTAGCATTAAAGCCGCCGACCCTGACGCCATAGTTGTAACCGGGGCCCCGACCCCCGCGGGCGACGTGAACCTGGGTCAGGGGCTGCTGGCAATAGATGACGTGCAGTATTTTCGCAAGATGTATGAAGCGGGGATGAAGGGCTACTTTGACGCCGTAGGTGTCCACGCCAGTGGCTTCAACAATCCCCCTGACACGTATCAGGACTCAGCGGCAGGTCCTGACTTCAAGGGCCACCGCAGCTTCTATTTCCGCAACTTTGAGAACTACTACCGCATTATGGAGGAGCATGGAGACGGAGACAAGAAGCTGTGGCTTACGGAGTTCGGGTGGGCCTCAGCTCAGGGGACGCCCCCGCCTGCCAATGAATACGCCTACGCTCGCCAGAACTCGGAGGAGGAGCAGGCGAAGTGGCTGGTTAACGCCTTTAAGATAGCCCAGGAGCGCGGCTATGTGAGGGCGATGTTTATCTGGAACCTGAACTTCGCCCCAGGAGCCGACGCTGGAGACGTGATAGCAAAGCGGGCTTTCAGTATCCTTCGCTCCGATTGGGGCCCGCGCCCCGCCTATAAATCCCTAGTAACTATGTCTAAATAGTGGTAAACTCCTTGACGGGAGGCCTCTCTTCTGTATAATGGCAGGTGTGACCCTTGAGAGTTCTGGGTGGCGCAGTCCGAGGCCACAGCCTTCTTTCTACAAAGGGAAAGGGGCTGAGGCCCACAACCTCAAAGGTGAGGAAAGCCCTGTTTGACATGCTGGAGCAGGTAGCCCAGAGCTGGGATCGAGCGCTGGACCTGTACGCCGGAACGGGGTCTCTGGGGATAGAAGCTTTGAGCCGCGGAGCAGAGTGGGTGGACTTTGTGGACAGTAACCCCCAACACTGCCATATCATCAGGTCTAATCTACAGCGTCTAGGTTTGGAGGATCGGACAGGAGTTCGCTGCCAATCCCTACCTGGGGCTCTAAAAGGCCTTTCTGGGTCCTATGATATAGTGCTCATGGATCCCCCTTACGCCCAGAATACTGGAATAGAGATAATCAGGGAGCTGATTCGCCTCGCTCTGGTTAAGGAAGGAGCGGTTATAGCCTTTGAGCACGGGCGACGCGGGAGCATCACTGAGGAGCAGCCTTTTCTTAAGTTGCATCGAGAGCGCAATTACGGAGACACACATCTGTCAATCTACACCATAGGAGGATAAGGCATTGCCAACAGCCGTTTACGCCGGCAGCTTCGACCCCCCTACTAACGGACACTTGGATATAGCCCTCAGGGCAGCAGTCCTGTTCGACCACTTGATAATCGCAGTATACGATCTGCCGATGAAAAACATCCTCTTCTCCACAGAGGAGAGGGTAAATCTATGGGAGGGCGCTCTACCCCAGGATGTGAACATCTCTGTAGAGGCCTACTCCGGACTTACCGTCGACTACGCTCACGACAGAGGAGCCAAGGCGATAGTTCGCGGCCTGAGAGCTATGTCGGACTTTGAGTATGAATTTGAGATGGCCCTCACCAACAAGAAGCTAGCGCCAGACATTGAAGAGGTCTTCTTAATGACCAGCCTCAATTACCTGTTCATCAGCGCCAGCAGGATAAAGGAGGTCTGGGGACTGGGCAAGACTGTGGATGGCTTAGTGCCCCCCAACGTCGACAAGGCTTTGCAACAACGGCTCCACGTGCCCGTAGTCCGATAAGCCTGTAGTGAGCCCTTCGATAAACTCAGGACAGGCTTGACGAACTGATTGTAGTGAGCCCTCGGCCCGAGATCAGGCCGGGGGCTTGTCGAACCAGGTTAGGATATGGCCCAACTTCGCCCAACCTTCGGCGACCCCTACCACCCCCCCTCTCAAAGCGGGGTGGATATCTCTTATCTGATAGACCGCTTGGAGTCCATCATCGGCTCCGCCCAGCAGTTGCCCTTATTGGGCAAGGTCCTGTTGGACAGGGGCGCTCTTCTGGCACTGGTGGACCAGATGCGTCTGTCCCTCCCCGAAGAGCTCAAGGCCGCCCAAGATGTGCTAAGAGAGCGAGACGGGATCATAGCCAAGGCCCAGGAAGAGGCCCGTCGCGCCACCAGGGAGGCAGAGGAGAGGGCCAACCTCCTCGTCCAGGAGAGTGAAGTATACAAGGCGGCAGAGACCCGAGCCAGAGATACCATAGCCCTCACGGAGCGCAAAGCCGAGGGCATCCTTAGCAGCGCAAACTGGGAGGCCCAGGAGCAGCGCCGCCAGATCGACCTGTATTCCATGGACATGCTTCGCCGGCTAGAAGCCCATCTGTCCACCCACCTCTCCACGCTCCAGGGCGGCATAAAGGCCCTTCAAGAGACCAGCGCCGCCAGAGATGAAGGCGACCAGGGCCAGCAATAGGGAACCAACATCGGATTACAGGTGTCTGGTAGAGGGGGATGGAGGAAGAGCTGACTACGACACTACTAACTCAGCAAAAGTGCGTCGCTTGCCGTGCCGACTCCCCGTCGGTGACGGAGCAGGAGATAGCCGAACTCCAACCCCAGGTGTCCCAGTGGGAGATCATCCATGAGGATGGGATACCCAAGCTGGATCGGGTGTTCCGCTTCCGCGACTTTGCCGGAGCCTTGGCCTTTACCAATGCCGTAGGCGCGATAGCGGAGGATGAGGGGCATCACCCGCGCCTAATTACCGACTGGGGCCGGGTCAGGGTCACGTGGTGGACCCATACGATCCGCAACCTCCACCGCAACGACTTCATCATGGCCGCCAAGACTAACGCCATATATGAGGGTAACTAGACCCCAGGCTTTCAATATACCCC
>JAENIT010000119.1 GCA_016844365.1 Dehalococcoidia bacterium | reverse complement strand
CCTTCCTGCCCCCGTTAGTCATATCCCTGAGCCAGGGGAGATGGGTAGGGCCACGGCCTACTTCACCATGGCGGGGCTGATTATGGGCGTCATCCTGGCGATGGCCGACTCTGTTTTGAGGCTGTTTCTGCCTCTGCCGGCGGCTAGCGCCCTTGTGCTAGTCCTACAGACGGCTCTCACGGGAGCCCTGCACCTGGACGGCTTGGCCGATAGCTGCGATGGGCTGTTTTCGGGCCCTGATTCAAAGCGACGGATGGAGATCATGCGCGACAGTAGGGTCGGCAGCTACGGTGTGGTGGGCGTGGTCTCTGTTCTTTTGATGAAATACGGGGCTTTAGTATCCCTGGAGCCGGGAGCTAGGTGGACCGGCTTCATCGTGGCCTCCGTCCTGGGGAGGTGGGCTATGAGCTACGCCATAACCGTCTTCCCTTATGCTCGGGAGCAGGGACTGGGCACGGCTTTCAAAGAGGGGGCTGGTCCCAGAGCCCTGATCTTCTCCACCGTGACCGCGCTGGTGGTAGCCGCCGCCCTCTACCGATGGCAAGGAATAGCCCTGCTGGGAATAGTCCTGGTTGCGGCCTGGCTGGCAGCGAAGTGGATCCTCACTCGCATCCCCGGCCTCACCGGAGACACCTACGGCGCTATCAACGAGGTGGTGGAGGCTTTGGCGCTTGTGGCGCTCACCGCCGGACAGAGATGAGAGTGCTGCCCGAATGCTGGATTGAGGCCCAGGGACGAGGTTATGAACACGGAAGAACGCGGAACCAAACAAGCTGTAAAATTCTCTGAAGCCCTGCGCTTCTGGGTCAGGCTGGGTTTCATCAACTTCGGCGGGCCCGCAGGCCAGATCGCCATCATGCACAGTGAGCTGGTCGACAAGAGGCGATGGATCTCCGAGGAGCAGTACCTGAGGGCGTTGAACTTCTGCATGATACTCCCCGGCCCTGAGGCCCAGCAGTTGGCCACCTACGTCGGCTGGCGACTTCATGGATTTTGGGGTGGCGTTGTCGCCGGCTCTTTCTTCGTAATACCGTCGATTTTTGTCATGATCGGGTTGAGTTGGCTGGCCGTCGCCCAAACCGAGGTGCCAGCCATCTCCTGGATGTTCTACGGTATCCAGCCAGTCGTTTTAGGCATAGTGGCTGAGGCCATCATCAGGATAGGTAGGCGATCTCTGCGCCATAGAGTCATGGCTACCTTCCCGATTGCGGCCTTCATAGCGATCTTCTTTCTATCTGTGCCCTTCCCCCTGGTAATTGCCGGCGCCGCGCTGGGAGGGCTGGCGCTCCATCGCTTTCGGCCTGAGGTATTCGCACCCGCGGGACACGGCGCCGAGGCCCAGCCTCATACGGGGGGCAGAATCGAGGTGGTTTACCCTCCCTTTACTCGCGCTTTACGAGTCGGAGCTGTTTTTCTGCTACTTTGGGCGGTCCCCGTAGGTGGCCTGTGGCTGTGGCGTGGAGGCTCTGATGTGCTGGTGCAGGAGGCCCTCTTCTTCACCCAATCCGCATTCATCACCATCGGAGGGGCTTATGCGGTCCTCAGCTACATCGCTGATGTGGCTGTGAACAGCTACGGCTGGCTAGACACCGGACAGATGGTCCAGGGCTTGGGGCTCGCAGAGTCCACTCCTGGCCCTTTGATTATGGTGACCCAGTACGTGGGATTTCTGGGGGCGTGGAGGCTCCACGGCGCTTTCGACCCTCTGCTGTACGGGGTATTAGGGTCTCTTATAACAACCTATGTCACCTTTCTGCCCTCCTTTCTCTTCATCTTCGCCGGCGCGCCTTATATCGAGGCCCTGGCTGGCAACCGAAGGCTCCAGGCCGCTCTCGCGGGCGTCACCGCCGCGATCGTGGGCGTGATACTGAATCTGGCGGTGTATTTCAGCAGCCATGTGCTGTTTCCCTCCAACGGTGGGATGGATATATACGCCCTAGTCACGGCTATGCTGTCCTTTATTCTGCTGTGGCGGTTTCACTTGCCGATTCACCTCATAGTGCCGGCAGGGGCCATCACAGGGTTGGTGTGGAGCTTGCTCACGAAAGGCGTGGGGCTTTAGAAATTAGCGTGTGAAATCGATGGATATTCGCTATTATATTGATCCAGAGACTGCTCAGCCTCACATATACAGACATGATGTGAGCCAAAATGAAGTTGAGGATGTCCTTGAAAGACCTGGGGAAGATCGACCAGGATGGGGAGGTGCAAGAGTGGTCATGGGCCAGACAAGGGCAGGACGATATTTGCGAGTTATTTATGCTCCCGATCCGGAGCCTGGGAGCGTGTTCGTAATAACTGCATACGAGTTGATAGGAAAACCCTTAACCGCTTATCGGCGGCGTGCACGTAGGAGGAGATGATGAAACAAAGTAAGTTCCCAAAGGGATGGGATGAAGAGCGGGTCCGCCAAGTTCTCGCCCATTATGAGGAATTGACGGAAGAAGAGGCCACGGCGGAGGATGAGGCCGCTTATGAGGACACAACTCAAACCCTGATGGAGGTCCCTAATGAGCTAGTGCCAGCTATCCGTGAGCTTATCGCAAAACACCAGGCTGGGACCTGGGGCTTATAACACAGTGTTTGGAGTTTGCTCTGCTAGTTCAAAGCCTAACATCTCGCAGACAGGTAGAAGGTAGGCCAATTGTAGGCAACAAGGAGAATGTGAAAATGAGGCAATTCAAAGTAGTAGTTGAAAAGCACCCCGATAGCTATGTGGCTTACCCCCTTGGTCTGAAAGGGGTCGTTGTTGGTGAAGGCGACACCTACGAGGAAGCTCTGGCTGATGTAAAGTCCGCAATTCGCTTTCACATCAAGACCTTTGGGGACGACGTTTTTGAGTTAGATTCACCAGTGCTCGAGGCCTTTGTAGCCGAAGCGGTAGTAACTATCGAATGACCAAGTTACTCAGTTCTCCGGTATTCTTCACCGAACAATGAAGTAGCGTCTTCCGTTGTATGGCGCTGGCCTGATTGACCGCCGATACTTTCTGAGTATTCCTTCCCTAGCATGTCAACACGCTTTCTTGAAGCGGACTTGTATCGGCCGTCAGGGGCTCTGGTTTCACGATATTTCTCCCCGAGGATATCGACCTTTTCACGGGTTTCTCCGGTCCTCTCGCCTGTTCGGTTGCGATGGACTCTCACCTGACTGCCTAGCAGATCATGTTCATCCGAGGACTCACTAATGAGGTTTCCTTGGCTGTTGTACGTCCTGAAAACGGTTCGCCCGAGCAGGTCTACCTCACGGACTGTCTTAAATGGCTTATGACTAAATAGATCTTTGCAACTTAGACAACGACGAGGTAATTCCCATCCCCTTTGCTCGCACCTGATCTGCATGATGGAGGAAATCGTGAACTTGTCATGGCAGTGTGAACATTCTGCGTCGATGCGAGGGAAGGTTTGAATACAGGTACTACAATAGAGGGTTTCGCCTCGACGCTCCGCGCGGATCCGAAACCCGGTTGCGCATCTCGAACACTGGCTCTCGATCCATCCTGCCGAACGCCGGGCTTGACAATCTCGACAGAGGGACGGCGGATTCGACCAATCGCGATGAACCTTAATGCTTGTGGCACAGTCCTTACAATGAACCTCGTACCAAGCGCTCGCTCGCTCGGCTTTGCAGGAAGAACAGAGGGACGGCGGATTCGACCAATCGCGATGAACCTTAATGCCTGTGCCACAGTCCTTACAATGAACCTCGTACCAAGCGCTCGCTCGCTCGGCTTTGCAGGAAGAACAGAGGGACGGCGGATTCGACCAA
>JAENIT010000118.1 GCA_016844365.1 Dehalococcoidia bacterium | reverse complement strand
CATCCACCGGCTACTCCAACAACGCCCAGCGGTTCAAGGCCGAAGGCCTGGCGGACCCGGAATCGTCCAAGTTCTACACCGACGAGTCCTGGCAGCCGGAGAGGCCAGAGGGCACGTAAGCCTCCTTCTTTTAGCAGAATCCCCGCTCATGGTTCGACGGGCTCACCACGAGCGGGACTCTATATTTTGTCATTCTGAACCCTGGCCTGAGCTCAGCCGAAGGCGGAGTGACGAATCTCAGGCCATCTTAGAGTTTCTTCGTCGCGGAGTTTACCCTGAGGTTATCGAAGGTCTCGCAATGACAGAGCGGGCTGCGCATCTTCAGTTGGCTACGGTGGCTTTAGGAGAAAAAGAGTAGGGGCGGGTTTGAAACCCGCCCCTACATTGGTTACTTCCCTCTCCCGGCGAAACTCACTTCATCACGGACTTCAGGTGCTCCACGGCCCGTTCGAGCTGAGGATCACGCCCTGCTGTCAGGTCCTCTCGAGTGAAGTCCACCTCTATATCCGGCGTTAGGCCGTTCCCTTCGATGAGGCGGCCCTTGGGCGTGAGCCATCGGGCGGTGGTCACGTACAGCGCCGAGCCGTCGCTTAGCTCTCTGAGGTTGTTTACGCTGCCCTTACCGAAAGTCTTGAGGCCAATGAGAGGCCCTCTTTCAAAGTCCTGGATGGCGCCAGC
This sequence comes from Dehalococcoidia bacterium, assembly GCA_016844365.1. The sequence goes on along the minus strand of JAENIT010000118.1, from coordinate 3,119 downwards.
CATGATCTCGCTGCCGCTGGCGCTGCCGCCGTTTACCAGGACCGCCAACGGAATGTCCGTGGCCGTCCCTCCCCGCCGGACCGACAGCCTCTCTTTATTGCCATCCCGGTCCACCTGATAGGCGATAGCGCCGTCCTTTATGAACTGGCTGGTAGTCTCGATGGTGGTATCCAGGAGCCCGCCGGGGTTGTTTCGGAGATCAATGACTATACCAGTGACTCCCTGTGATCGTATCTCCTTCAGGACATCCTTCAACTCTGAACCAGTCCTTTGGGTGAATTGGGTAATCCTCAGATGGGCTATCTTATCAGGGAGAAGTTTAAAGGAGACGCTCGGAGCCTTTATTTCCTCCCTGCGGATCTCAAGAGTGATAGGTTTGTCCTCTCCGGCGCGCATGACCTCTATGGCCACCGTTGTGCCCCTGGGGCCCTTGATCTTGCTCACGGCCTGAGATAAAGTGAGGCCCGCTATGGACTCACCGTTGACTGACACCACCACATCTCCCGCCTTCACTCCAGCCGATTCCGCTGGCGAACCAGCTATGGGCGCTATTATGGTAAGCCTGCCCTCTACGTTAGTTACGTGAGCGCCTATGCCCTCATATATGCCGCTGTTGGTTACGCGCTCCTCCTGGTAGCTCTCCGCATCTATATATATAGTATGGGAGTCGCCAAGGGAATCAATCACCCCCTGTATAGCCCCAGCCCCCAGCTTGTCTCTGTCTAAAGCTTTCTTATCGACGAAATCATTATCGAGTATCTTCCATATCTCGTCTAAAAGGCCAAACTGCTTGGGCTCTCCATCGGCAACCCCCTTTATGTGCCCCCTACTGACAACGCTCGCTTCAGCGCCTTGAGGCCCCAGACCCTGCCCGACGGTAACTCCCATGCCAAAGGACAATGCCACCACTGATAACAGGAGGAGCGAAAATATAGATAATCTCAGTATACGTTTCATGAGAACTCTCCTACGATTTATGGGCGCAACTACTGCGACGCCAAGCGCTTAAACAAAGGCGGCCTGAATACATTCTAGCATCCCCTTACAAGGATCGCAAAGGATCACGAGGGCTCGAAGTTAACGGGCACTGCTATTACAATAAGGCGGTGAGTGTACACCAAGTCGGGGACACAGGTGATTAGGGTCAACCTAGACTCTGGTGTTGGTTCAATAACACTAGTATCAGTAGGTAAGACCACCTTCGTTTCCACAACTCTGTAGTCGTAGCGTCCCAGGGGTGTGTATACGGATACTTGGGATCCGAGGGTGATCTCAGGCAGCCTACTAAAGACGTTGCCCTCACGCCTTATCGGGCTACTTATATGGCCGGCCATGACTATGTTGCCCACTTGCCCCGGGTAAGCTGTCCCCTTGAGATGCCCAACCGCGTGCTTTGCGGTCTCCCAAACCAGTTGTCCATCCTCATATTTGGTCCCCGTCGCCACTACAGGAGCATCCACCTCTATGTTGGAGATAACGATCCTCTCGGCCACGGAGCCAGCAGCATAAGGAAGCGGCGTGACCATTCTCTCCTCAACCGGCGGGACGTAGGTGTCGCCACTCGATCTACTAAGACCATTGTCAATCTCGGATCCGCCTGGTTCGCGAGGGGCTCCGAGCTCCTCCCTCCCTTGAGCGTATACCGGAGACGCGGTAAGAGGCTTATCTACAACATCCATCCGTCGTGTGAGGCTGGCTAGCTGGGCCTCAGCCCGCAGAGAGAACCCGTAGTACGCGGCTCCGGCAACCAGCATAAGGACACCCGTAACTATCAAACCCGTGCTGAACAGGCGCATGAGCGCCCTCTTAGGGGGGGTCGAATCCGTTGGTGCAATACCTATGGATGGCCTATTTCCATCGTCTCCATGGAGCTGGGCCAGTTTGGCCTGCGCCTTGAGTGAAAGGATGCAATAAATCCCTCCTGCTGCCAGAAAAACGGCCCACGGGATCATCAAACCACTACTGATCAAGCGCTTCGAGCGCCTCTCATCTGAGGCCAAACCCGTTGGTGCAATCCATCTACGCAGCCCCATTAGGCCACCTCCCTAGGTACGACACGACACTTCTCCGCGGTTATAGTCGCCTCTACTTGCCGAAGGGCCTGGTCCAAGCATCCTTCTCTATTCACAACTACATAATCGAACAGATGAAGCTGCTCCATCTCTATGTGAAACGTGTCGATGCGCCGTTTCAGATCATCCCCGGACTCAGAACTCCGCCGCCACAGACGGGCCAGCAACTCCTCCTTAGAGCTCGGGGCCAGGAATATGAAGACCCCGTGGGGCATCTTCTGTTTGATGGTCGCCGCACCCTGCACATCGGTTTTGATTACCACATCGCGGCCCTGGTTAAATCCTCTATCCACCTCAGCCGCAGGCACACCGTAGTAATAGCCGTAAACCTCGGCCCACTCTTGCAGCTCACCCCGATCCCTCATCGCCTCGAACTCCATACTACCAACAAAGTGATAGTCGACACCATCTATCTCACCCTGGCGCTGAGGCCGAGTAGTAGCAGTAACGACGTAGCGCCGCCCTGCTCCTTCACCCTCTCTCATCAAGCGGATAAGGGCGTCTTTGCCCACACCCGAGGGGCCAGAGATGAGTATAAGAAGAGGGCCGCGAACTGGCAGCGGCAACTCTGCCGTGGGTCCACTCTTCCCCTGCTCCATTCTTAATTACACCTCGCGCATCTGTACAACTAGCTACCCCAAGGCTACGATCCCGTTAATATGCTAGCTATTCTCCTCCCAGGACGATGACCTAGCTGCCTCGTTCTTCAGTATCTTTTCGGGGCAATCCCTTTTCCGCAATCTCATCCATCTTGCGGAGGCGGTCCAGAGCCCACTTGCCCACCACGAACTCTCCCATGGCGTCGGTGGCGTTAGGAACATCTTCCAGGGCCTTATCTTTGTAAGGCTCTACGGCATTATTGACCCACTGCTCTCTGGCCTCCCACACCCTTTCCATCTCTTCCAAGATCCCATCGCCCCCGTTGGCCAGGGTGTCTCGGTATTCCCTCAGGACATCAACACAGCCGTCCAGCCATCGGATAAGGTTGAGGCGGTTGGTGAGGGTAATACCCAAGGACATCTTGGGATCAGTGGAGGCCAGCCGGGA
>JAENIT010000007.1:5302-18057 GCA_016844365.1 Dehalococcoidia bacterium | reverse complement strand
GGCCTTTACGGTACCGAGTTTGGCGTGGCCCTCTTAGCTACCTTCGGTGCGTTTGTTTACGCCATTCTGGTTTGGCTCGCTGCTAGGTATGTTGATGTAGTAGATGGGGAAAGAACGGCAATAGAGGCGGATCTGAGGACACTTAACGAGACCCTAGAGCAGCGTGTGGCGGAGAGGACTGCCGAGGTCGATGAGCGGGCTCAGGAGCTGAGGGCCTTGCACCGCATCGATCAGGCCATCCTGGCCAACCCGGAGATGGAGAGCGTCGGCAGAGTAATAGTCCAACTGGTGGCAGAGCTGACCAAGGCCCATCACTGCTTCTTTGACGTTCCCGATGAGGAGCGTCGATTTGTCAGGAATCTAGCCGTCCACGGGCTAACGTCGAAAGAGATGGAGGATCTGAATCTTGACCAGCGCAGAATGGGAGAGGGGTTGCCCGGGTGGGTTATGGCAACCGGCCAACCCTCTACTGTGAGCAACATGCTCGCGGACGAGCGCTTCTTCCGAAGAAGGGATCTGATTAAAAGAATAGGGTTTGTGTCGGCTATGTCAGTGCCCATAATTATTCATGGTCAGGTCACAGGAGCCCTGACCGTCATCTTCCGGGAGGAGCGGGAGTTTTCCCCAGAGGAGATCCAGCAGATGGCTCGTTTGGGCGTCCAACTCGCCATAGCTGTTCAGACCGCTCAGCACCTATCCCAGATCCACTCCTTCACTATAGAGGCTATCATTGCTCTGGCAGAGGCGATAGAGCATCGGGACCCCTACACCGGGGGGCACTGCCGCCGACTGGGCGCGTACTCCAAGGCCTTGGCCCAGGCAATGGGCCTCACCCCCGCGGAGCAGGAAGTGGTGCGTTATGGAGCCCTCCTCCACGACATCGGAAAGGTAGGCGTGCCTGAAGTCGTACTTATGAAACCGGCATCTCTCACCCCTGAGGAGTGGGTGCTGATGAAACAGCATCCCTTCATCGGCGCTGAAATCGCCAAAAAGGTGGGCTTCCTCCGGCCCATGGCACCCCTTATCTACCACCACCACGAGCGGTACGACGGCGCCGGCTACATGGACAGGTTGCAGGGAGAACGTATTCCCCTTGGGTCCAGGATCATTGCCGTGGTGGACGCCTATGACGCCATGATCACCGATAGGCCCTACCGACGCGCCCAGAGCGAAGAAGAGGCATAGCTGAGGGAGATGGAAAAGGCCCAGAGATAAGCTTAGGGCTAAACGTCTTTCAGCTCCTCCTCCTTGAGACCAAAGTAGTGGCCGATCTCGTGGAGCACCGTTTTCCGAATCTCTTCTTCGATCTCCGCCTCGCTCTCGCAGGCCTCCTCAATGGGCTCTTTGAAGATGATGATGCGGTCGGGCAGTCTGAACATCTCCTCCCTCCCGTACTCGGTTAGTGGGACGCCGTCGTATAGGCCGAAGAGCAGGTCGTCATCGTCCATGTCCAGGCTCCTCAGCAGGCGTTTAGAGGGCCTGTCCTGCACCTCGATCACCAGGTTGTCCAGGCGCACTTTGAAGACTTCAGGGAGGCTCTCCAGAGCTCTAGCTACTAATTCCTCGAACTGGCTCTTGGTCATTTCTCTCCGCCTCCTGGGTCATTCAGACAGGGGTGATGAGATCACGGAGTCTCTTTCGATGAGGTCGTTGGGAGGCTAGGGTGGCAGAGTGGCACCGTTGACTATCAGGGGCAGAAGGGATCGAGGAGGTGGTTGGCCTAAGTCCAACCTTCCTGCCCCGGACGAGTTGTTTTTGCCAGGAGGGGCGGATGGCAGTTGTATAGCTCTGGATTGCAGGAGGGCTTGTATTTGCGCAGGAGTGTACCAGGGGAGCGCCTGTTTAATCAGGGCCGCCGCCCCCGCCACATGGGGCGCAGACGCCGATGTACCCATGAACTGACCGGGGCCAAAGGTGGCGGTGGATACACTGTCGTAGGCCACCATATCGGGTTTCACCCTTCCGTCTTTAGTGGGCCCGCGGGAGCTGTAGGGCTGGATCTGCTCGCCTGACACTGGCACAGCTCCCACGGTCAGGGCATCGGGAGAGTCGGCGGGGATAATGAGGCTGCTTTCGCTTGTTTTGTACTCCATGCCGTAGTCCGTGGTGACAAACAGCTCTAGCTTGGAGGATTTCGACGCCCTGAAACGCTGGATGGCGATCCAATAGTCGCCGGAAGAAGGAGTAACGTGGACAATCCGCTCCACGGGGGGGAACTGTCCGTTTTGGAAAGCGGTGGACTGGGCTACAACGCTGTCCCCTTTAAGTAGAAACAGATCATAATCGTTGGTGTAGGTGTCCCAATCGTCCCAGGTCAGTATTATCTCGATGCGGTAGATAAGCTCCCCCCTGCCACTGCGGGCCAGGGTGATGGTGTTGCCCTCGTCACCCAGGACAAATTCGTGGTAGCCGTTGCCGTTGGTGTCGCGAAAACGGCCGGCCCAGTGGGTGCTCCCGAAGTTGCCTGCGGCTTGCACCCATAGAGCGCCCCTATCTTTGGCTGTCTTAACTATATTGGCAATACTGCCCGTGCCGTCACCGGGGCCGGTCGCTGGCCAGCCAATAGCGCTGACTATGATCTCCACCCGTTGCTCAATGAGCCAGTTCACTGCTGAGCCGAACTCCACCTCGGTGCCGAAGTTGGCGAGATAGAGCTGAGCCTCTGGGGCCATGTCGTACACTATCTCCGCCACAGCGGTCCCATGGCCGCTTCCGGCGCCAGTGATGTCACCGTCGCTGCGCCATGACTTGGCGATTACGTTTGAGGGCAAGTCTACGCCTAGCCTGTCTTGGTACTCGTTGTACCCCACGTCTACCACGCCGACCTTCACGTCCCTTCCTCTGAATCCGGCGGATTGCCAGGGTTGGATTCCGGCGCTAGCCACACCTTCGCTCATTACGGCGGCAGGAACGGGGCTAAAGGGGTTACGAAGATAACTTACTCCCGGAAGCTGGCTCACCGCTTCCAGCTTAGCAACGGGCACGATAGCCTGGAGAAGGTTTTCGTAGACGCTCTCTAGTTGAACTCCCATCTCACCAAGCTTTGGGGTGAGGGGTTCCACCGAGTCCCCTTCGCTTACAACTACTATCCTTACGCCGTCGCCCTCCAGCTTCAGTCCTCGGGTGTGGGCTACCGCTGTCATAGTGGTGATTCCACCAGTGGAGAGGGCCTGGCTTAGCTCGGCCAGAGGGGTGTCCAGCTTTTCTGGAGCTTTGTTCCCGGGTATCCCGCCGAGGGGAATTATCTCCCACACCTTCGGGTCAAAGATGGGAGAAGCACTGGAGCCATCGGGTTCTATTGCCAATAACGAGGTAACGGCTGCCACTGGCGGGATCTGTAGTAACACCAGGGCCGCAACAGCTATTATGCTTATCAGTGTAGTTGAGAGTTTATTGCTCATGAACAAGATGTTCGGGGGGAATCGAACACCATGATAAATCTTGCGCCCATGTGTGTCAAATTATATTCCCCTCTTCACAATACAGATTTCAATCGATATAGTTTCAGGAAGGAGTCTATTGAAAAGTAGCCCCGCCTGAGTTAGTATATTGGACGAGAACGAACTAAGAATTTAGGAGGGCATCATGGTCCCTACCATAGACACCTACCTGGGCTTCATCCCTGGCCGACTACTACTGGCTCTAGTTACTATAGCGGGCCTCTACCTGTTCGCTGATTCCGTCATAACAAAGATCCGATACATGCGCAAAGGGAAAAAGAGCGACCCTAGATTTGATCGCATTGGCGAACGGATCAAGTCCGTTATTATATATGTCTTTGGCCAGAAACGGCTCTTCTTTAGGGATCCGTTTTCGGGGACTATGCACGCCCTCATCTTCTGGGGGTTTATGGTGCTGTTGCTGCAGAACCTCAACTTTATTATCTCAGGATTCGTAGGGAGGGAGTACATCCCCCACGGTATATATCTTCCTCTCTCTTCTGTCTGGGGTATTTTCCAGGCTTTCGTGATCCTAGGGGTGCTTATGGCGTCTTACCGCAGGTATATAGAGCATCTTCCCCGGCTAAAGGGTGGAGGAGTTACGGCGGCAGTGATCCTGTCGCTGCTGTTCGGACTTATGTTCACGGATTTTCTCGTGGACGGCCACAGGCTCTCTATAGCTCAACTTGAGGGAGAGCACGGCCTGGTTTCGTGGTCTCCTGGAGGCCTGGTGATGGCCGAAATCTTTGACGGCCTCGGACTGAGTAAAGGGGTTCAATACGTATCCTTCAGCCTCTTCTGGTGGCTACATGTGGGTATTCTTTTAGGGTTCCTGGTATATATTCCTCGCTCGAAACATCTGCACGTCTTCGCCTCGTCCTTTAACGTTTTCTTCAGGAACCTGGGCCCCAGGGGCGCTTTACGGCCTATAGACCTCGAAAATGCTGAGACCCTTGGTCTCACTCGCCTGGAGGACTTCAGTTGGAAAGACATGCTGGATTTGTACAATTGCACCGAGTGTGGCCGGTGCACCTCAGTGTGTCCTGCCAACTTGAGTGGCACGCCCCTTTCCCCCAAACACTTGATCCTGGAGTTCCAGGACCACCTTCATGAAGAGGGCTATAAACTGCTCCTTCAAGAGGGCGGAGAGCGGGAGCCTATGGACAAGGGGGCTGCTGGCGAAGACCCGATATGGGCTTGTCGCACATGCTTTGCCTGTCAGGCCGTATGCCCGGTCTTTATCGAACACGTGCCCAAGATAGTGGACATGAGAAGGAATTTCGTCCTCAATGAAGGCAGGATTCCTGAGACAGCCCAGAATGCCCTCATAAATATAGAACGGCGTGGCCACCCGTGGCGGGGCACTCAGTATGTACGGGGCGACTTGATGGAGGGCCTGGAAGTCCCTGAGTTCACCTCCGGTGATGAGATGGAGTACCTGTATTGGGTAGGCTGCACTGGAGCTCTGGAGGAGCGGAGCCGCAAGATCACCTTGGATGTAATAAAGATACTTAAAGCCGCAGGAGTGAACTTCGGAGTCCTGGGGGCTATGGAGACCTGCACTGGGGACCCGGCGCGACGTATGGGTAATGAATATCTATACCAGACGCAAGCTATGCAGGTAATAGAGATGCTTAACAGCCGTAAAGTTAAGAAGATCATCACCCAGTGCCCCCACTGCTTCAACACCATAATGAACGAATACCCCCAGTTTGAGGGTAACTATGAGGTCATTCACCACAGCCAGCTCATAGAGCAGCTCATACAGCAGGGCAAGCTGAAGCTAACCAAAGACATTGGCCTGGACGGAAAGGTCACTTACCACGATCCTTGCTATCTGGGTCGCTACAACCAGGTCTTTGATGCTCCCAGGAGTGTGGTCAATGCCCTTCCTCAAGCCAACCTGGTGGAGATGGCGTGGAATAAAGAGGCGAGCCTCTGCTGCGGCGCTGGCGGCGGCCACATGTGGATGGATGACCCGGTAGGGGGCCAAGTGCAGAACATCCGAGTCCAGCAGGCCATCGATGTGGGAGCGTCAGTGATAGCAACCTCCTGTCCCTTCTGTATGCAGATGATGGAGAACGGAGTGCTCAACAAAAACAAATCGGAAGAGATGAGGGTCAGGGACATCGCAGAGCTGGTGGCGGAGGCCATTGAGTGATGTCAACGTGCCAGAAGAGCTTACCTATGTGACTTTGGTCATAGCATATCCTCTGGGGAGTGCTATAATGTCACTAGTTTAAGGGTAGAGGTAAGTTCGGTGTTGGGCTTGAGGTTCAGGGGTAGGCATTCTGAGAGTCAGCGAGGCCAGAGCGCTGTCGAGTTCGCTCTGGTCATCCCTATTGCGCTCATGGTATCCATGGGCATCTTTGACTTTGCTCGGATGTACTTCACCGTAATAACCATCAGCAACGCGGCCCGAGAGGGGGCCCGTGCTGGGAGCATCCGCCAGTGCGAGGATCCCGCCGGGGTTGTTGCCAACAGCATTCAGTATAAGATTACACAGGCTGCTACTGGCGTTACCATAGATCCCGCTGACATTACCGTTGCCTACCTGGAGAACGATGGCATCACCCCCCTCGTCAGCCCTCAGATGGGGAAGCGTATCAAGGTTGATGTTAGCGTAGATTACATCCCACTAACCCCGGTAGTTGGCCAAATCCTTCTGACTTTCATAGGCAACACCCTGACCCGTACTGCGGAGACCTTTATAGAGCAGACGAACCAGACCTGCGTGTAGGGGAAGGGCTATGTTAAGGAGTTGTTGGAGAGGGTTGATTTCCTCAAGCAGGGGCCAGAGCGCGGTGGAGTTTGCTCTTATGATGCCTCTCGTCCTCTTTCTGGCCCTGGGAGTAGCGGACTTCGGGCGGGCTTTCTTTAGCCTTATTAACCTCAGCAATGCTGCCCAAGAGGGAGCTCGCTGGGGTTCGATCTGCCAGTCCACCACCAGCATAGAAACTAGGGTGAGCCAAGCTGCCCCAGATCTGAGTGGGATAACCACCATCATCGCTAACAATGGGCTGGGAGATACCCTACAGGTTACCGCCAGTGTAACCTACACTCCCATTACACCCGTAATCGGCAATCTGACGGTGGCTGCCATGGGCGGGAGCATCACTCTAACCCAGACTGCTGAGGCGATGGTAGAGGTTGTTAATACTAGCTGTTAGGGGCGTAGGTTCGACAAGCCTGTCCTGTCCTTCTTGTCGGACTCTGCCTGCGTGGATAGCAGAGTCGAAGGGCTCACTACAAGTACAGCAATGCGCCTGTATGAGGGGAGAGGAGCCATGATAAAGAGGTTGTTGAGAGATGAACGGGGCCAGGCCATCGCCTTAATGGCCGTAATGATGACCGCCTCCATAGCGATGGTGGCCCTGGCTCTGGATGCAGGGAACGCCTATTTTCAGAGGCGCTTGGTGCAGCGGTCCTGCGACCTTGCCGTTAGGGCGGTGAGCTACCAGGTGGCGACAGCCAGCTACTCAAACGCTAACTCTACAGGATACACTTATGCCCACAATAACGGCGTGCCCGGCACTGGTTCCACTAACGTCACCATACAGTACAGCGCCGACGCGACTACCTATTTCACAGGCACCCCCGATACATCCACTGCCTACGTAAGGATCATTTGCGATAACCCCAACTTCAACACCTTCTTCCTGGGCATTGTTGGTAGAGATACCCTATCCGCCAACGCCCGGACCACCACCATCGTCGGCGCGGTGGGCACGGCAAGCTGCGCCAACCTCTTCCCTGCAGTGGTCAACGGCGACACTGACGGCGACGGCGCCTTCGACGCCGACTTCACCCTCGACACCTGCTATATAATAAGGGACGACAACGCCTCACCGGGCGGAGGCTCCTTCGGCTGGGTTGACCTGAACGGTGGCGGTGGTGGGGCATCTGAGCTGGCGGGATGGATCGAGAGCTACGCTTCGGGTGGAGACACCGGCTGCGATGATACGATAAGTGTGGGCACGGCTAGCGCCGAGTTGGATACTGAGACCGGTAATAAGGCATCCCTCCAGGATCCGATTCTTGAGATGATAACAGGTGACACCAATGGCGATGGTGTTGTCGATGTAAACCCGCCGCATAATGAGGTCACCGTGGCCATTTATGATGCCTTTGGCAACAACGACGACTGCGACAATGGCCTTGCCACTGGCTCCGGCCTGTGCTATCGAGTTAAAGGTTTTGGCCGATTCAGATTAACCGACGTGTGGATTTCGGGGAATAGTAATGCTTCGCCCAGCCCGGACAACGCTGAGTGCGACCAGGTGGCTTCCAGCTCAGCGGGGCCCGCCACGGGGTTTGATACCGCCGGTGGTAGTAGCACCACGACCTTCACAGGCACCGTGAATAGCACGACCACCGAGATGACCCATACCTTCACCGTGAGCACTACGGGGACCATCAGCGCTACCTTGAGTGGCTGGACTGGCAACACCACCAGCAACAACCCGGACCTCTATTTGCTCAATCCCTCCGGTTCCGTGATCGCGTCGGCAACTACCACAAACCGTCCTGAAACCCTCTCCGCCGTGGTCACGACCACGGGCACCTACACCCTAGTAGTGGAAAGAGTTGCCGGCACCGCCGCCTACTCCTTGGCAGTGACTACGCCATTGGCAACGGGATATGGCACCTTGGACAACGCCGACTCCAAGGGAATTCTAGGAAAGTTCATCGGCTGGGTTGATCCCACGGGCACGGTAAGCACCGCCGCCGACGGCCCCGCCAAGGCAGTGAACATCATTGAGTAGGGTTGGTCTGCTACGGAGCGTTTAATAGCCGCCCGCCTCTTCTTGGTGTCATTGCCAGCGAAAATACAGGTCTCCGTTGCACCGTCGTTGCTAGGCCCCGAGTATCGGGGCCGTAATAATCTCGCCACGCTGAGATTGCTTCGGGGCTGGCGTGTCCTGAGCCTGGCCGAAGGGGCACCTCCAGGTCACGCCTTACTTTCAGGGAATTAACAGGTTTTTCAGACGCCCCCCAAGTGGTATTGTATCCAGGCATGGGAATGCTGTAGAATATACTGGCTTTGGCGTTTAACTTATCAGTCTCAGCCTCGCCCGGAGGCTATGATATACACGGATCATACAGGAGGTACGGTACCCAATGACTTACATAGTAACCGAGGCCTGCGTCGGCGTTAAGGATGAGTCTTGCATTGCGGTCTGCCCTGTGGACTGCATCATCGCCACGGAGCAGGACGTGATGGTGTTCATAAACCCGGATGAGTGCATCGACTGCGGCGCCTGCGTACCGGAGTGTCCGGTTAGCGCCATCTACGCTGAGGACGACGTACCCGAGGACCAGACGGAGTGGACGCCCGTGAACTACGAGTACTTCTCTGATGGCCGGGAGACCACGCTAACTAAGTTCACAAAGCTGATAACCGTGGCTATGGAGAAGAACAAGGACTCTGAGTTCGCTAGCAAAGCCGTATATGACCAGGGATTCGCTGTCTAGAGGGCCTGCGCACAAGATATTAGGAGGCCCAGCTTCACCGTCGGCCGAACTGCTTCTCCAACAAGGAGGAGCTGAGGTGAAGCATGGTGGGACGGCCGTGAGGGCAGGTACGAGGGTTGGCTGTCCTCTCTAACTGTAGGATTATCTGACGCATCTCCTCAGTAGTGAGGGGGTGCGCTGCTGTTACAGCGCTGTGACATGCCAGAGAGGCAGCCATCCTCTCCTGCCAGGAGTGGTCTTCCCCATCTCTGTCCACACCAGCCAACTGGTCCAGGATATCCCTGAGGGCCTCAAGAGGATTCTTGTCGTTAAGCACCCCAGGGACACCACGGACAAGCCACGCCCCGTCTCCGAAGGGGTCGATTTGGAAGCCCGTTAGTCTTAGTGGCTCCTGGTGCCGCAGCAAAAGCTCGCTCTGTTCCGGAGTCAGCTCCCAGACCAAAGGCTCCAGAAACCCCTGGATATCTCTGTGTCCCCCCTGCAGATCCCCAAGGATCTTTTCGAAGAGCACCCTTTCGTGGGCCGCGTGCTGGTCCACCAGGTACATGCCGTCGGGGCCTTCGGCAATTATATATGTGGCGCTTAACTGGCCCAGCACGCGCATAATGGGTAGATCGACCATCAGAGCAGAAGCCTCGTTCTGAGGAATCTCCGTCCCATGAGTAACGCTGGTCGCAGCCCCGGCTGAGGGAGGGCCGAAGCTACGGGTGGAGGTTGGAAAGGTGAGAGGGTCTCCTCTGTCAGCATATCCGGGCGCTATAGAGGGGACAGTCGTGCTGGATAAGAGAGCGCTTCTCACGGAGCGCTGAATCATGGCGAAGATCTGCCGCTCCTTTAAGAAGCGGACCTCTCTTTTGGCTGGGTGGACGTTCACATCTATCTCATCCGGCGGCGCCTTGATGTGGATGACAGCCAAAGGATGCCTGCCCGTCATAAGCAGACCATGGTACGCTTCCTCCACGGCTGCTGCCAGGGCACGGCTGTATATCCAGCGCCCGTTTACATAGAGGTGGACGTAGCTCCGGGTGGCCCTGGTGACCGATGGGGGCGCTACCATCCCAGTTATTGTGGGTGATGGTCGGGAGGTCTCCTGAGGATGGGGCTCTATCCCTTCGTCCTTCCCTGGAAGGCTCAGGACAAGCTCCAACAGGGAGTCGGCCACCTGTGCTCCGTAAACCGAGGCCATAGTGTCTCTGAGGGAGCCGCTCACAGGGGATTGGAAGGATATTCTCCCATCTACACTCAGGCTGAATCCCACCTGAGGAGACCCCAGGGCTAGGCGGCTCACAAGTCCGGCTACGCGGCTGTTTAGCGCCGATGCTGAGGGCAGGAACTTGCGACGGGCCGGCTGGTTGGAGAAGAGGTTGTCCAGAGTGATGGTAGTGCCCGGGGGTGACGCCCTCTTGCCCCTCTCCACAACGGAGCCGTTGCTGAGGCTCAGGTATGTCCCCCAGTCCAGCTCTGGGGTTCGGGTGACTATGGCAACATCGGCCACCGCGGCCATGCTGGGTAACGCCTCGCCTCGGAAGCCCATGGTGGATATGTGGCTGAGGTGGTCCGCTCTGGATAGCTTGCTGGTAGCGTGTCTGTGGAAGGCCAGCTCCACCTCGGCAGGGGGTATGCCGCACCCGTTATCTCGGACCTGAATGCGGCGCAGGCCTCCGCCCTCTACCAGAATCCACACCCTGGTAGCCCCAGCGTCGAGGGAGTTCTCCACTAGCTCCTTCACCGCAGAGGAGGGCTCTTCTATAACCTCTCCTGCGGCGATCTGGGCTACAACATCGGGATCCAGAACTTTAATGGGCATTCTGCATACAAAGCGTGGAAGAATGAATCGCCTACTAGCATAGCACATTGGTTCCCCTTAGACCAGCCGGGATACTGCCCCCATGTCTTGGTTCCCCCACAGCCGTTTCTTGTGGAGTGACACCACCGTGTGATAGAATGGTTACAAAGTAGACTGACAAGGTAGGCACTCAGGGGCTTTAAATGAAGTTGTCCATGAGGGGCGACTATGGTGTGCGAGCGCTAATCGATCTAGCTCAGCACTTCGGTCAAGGCCCAGTTCAAAGCAATGAGATTGCAGAGCGACAGTACGTTCCTGAGCCTTACCTTGACCAACTCCTCACCGTTCTACGAAAGGCGGGTTTTATAACCAGCAGGCGTGGTCCTCAGGGTGGGCATGTACTCGCTCGAGATCCCTGGGGAATAAGCCTCGCGGAGATGGTGTCTGCCCTGGAAGGCTCTGCTGCTACCATAGGGTGCCTGGACGGAAGTATGGACTGCAACCTATCCGGCCAATGCGGTCAGCAGGAGATATGGCGGAGCGTTACAGACGGCGTACAGAGGATTCTGGAGTCCACTACCTTGGGGAGCCTAGCCGAGCGGCAAAATGCCCTGAAGCAAAGCAAAACCATGTATTATATTTAATCCGTGTTGTAAAGGTGCTGATTGCGGGTAGCTAGCAACGTTCTGGAGCTTATAGGAAACACGCCAATGGTGCGCCTTAACCGGCTGCCTGGGCCTGGGTACGCCGAGATTCTGGCAAAGCTGGAGAATCTGAACCCCGCGGGAAGTGTGAAGGACAGGATCTCGCTGGCTATGATAGAGGCGGCTGAGGCGGCGGGCGTCATTAAGCCTGGAGACACCATCGTGGAGCCTACCAGCGGCAACACTGGCATCGGGCTGGCTATGGTGGCCGCGGTCAAGGGCTACAGGCTCATTTTAACCATGCCCGATGATATGAGCCAGGAACGGATTCGGCTCCTTAACCGCCTCGGCGCTGAGGTTGTTCTTACTCCTGCGCTGGAGGGCATGACAGGGGCTGTTTCCGCGGCCCAGGAGCTAGTGGAGGCCAACCCGGGGCGATTCATGCCCCAGCAGTTTGAAAATCCGGCCAATCCGGATGTCCATCGTAGGACCACGGCTGTGGAGATCCTGAAAGCCACAGAGGGTAAGCTGGACGCCCTGGTGGTGGGCGTGGGCACCGGAGGCACCATAACTGGCGTGGGCGAAGTCCTGAAGAAAGGGCGCTAGCTTCGTGCCTGGCGTTCTCAATCGCAGCATCATCGACGAGATTATTGCTGTTGAGGACGAAGACGCCTATGATACTGCCCTGTCCCTCGCCAGAGAGGAGGGGTTGCTGGTAGGGGTCTCCGCAGGCGCAAACGTTTATGCCTCCCTTCAGATTGCGAAGCGCCTGGGTGTCGGCAAGAGGGTTGTGACGGTGCTTCCTGACACAGGGGAGCGATATTTGAGTCTCTCTGCTATGAATCGAGAGCCAGGGGGCATGAAGACCGACGCGCTTCGGGGACGGCAGTCCCGGGGACGGTCGTAGATCTCCCGGTCCAGCCATGCACTGATCTTGATGCAGTGAAGTTACCACCAATAGTGGGGAAAACAGGAGGTAGTTAAGAATATGTCTATTCAAGTATATATACCGGGGCCCTTCCGAGTGGCCACAGGACGTCAGGGGAAGATAGAGGCCAATGGCGAAAATGTTGACGAGGTGTTACGGGATCTGGGCGTGAAGTATCCTGGAATCAAGGCCCTCATCTTCGATTCCAAAGGCGAAGTGGCCGAGCATGTCTGTGTCTTTGTCAACAGTCGGGACATTCTGACCCTGGAGGGAAGGGAGACCAAGGTCAACGAGGGGGACGAGATCTCCATCGTGCCCGCCATCTCCGGCGGGGCTGTCCCCTTCACGGAGGAACAGGTCTTTAGGTACAGCCGTCATATAATCCTGCCCCAGGTGGGAGGAAGAGGGCAGCGCAAGCTCCTGGCCTCGAAGGTTCTTCTCATCGGCGCCGGAGGCTTGGGTTCTCCGGCGGCCCTGTATCT
>JAENIT010000007.1:0-5290 GCA_016844365.1 Dehalococcoidia bacterium | reverse complement strand
CAGCGGCAGATCCTTCACCACACCTACGACATCGGGCGGCCCAAGGTAGAGTCGGCCCGGGACACTATCAGGGATCTGAATCCAGACGTGGAGGTGATAGGTTACCAGGAGGCCCTCACCTCCGAGAACGCCCTTGACATAATCAAGGATTACGATGTAGTGGTCAACGGCTGCGACAACTTCGCAACCCGCTACCTGGTGAACGACGCCTGTGTTTTTCTGAACAAGCCCTTGGTGGACGGCAGTATCTTCCTGTTTGAAGGGCAGGCGACGGTCTTTATGCCTGGTAACGGGTGCTACCGCTGCCTGTACCCTACTCCACCGCCTCCGGGGATGGTTCCAAGCTGCCAGGAGGCCGGAGTCTTGGGGGTGCTGCCCGGTATAGTGGGAAGCATCCAGGCCATAGAGACTATAAAGCTGCTGCTGGGCATCGGCGACTCTCTGGCCGGGCGGCTCCTGCTCTTCGATGCTCTGAGTATGGAGTTCCGAGCTATGAAATTGCGCAAGGACCCCAAGTGCCCGGTCTGCGGCGAGAACCCGACCATTCGGGAGCTAATAGACTACGAAGAGTTCTGCGGAGCTCCTATCACCGTAGGCTAGTCATAATATAACGACGACAGAAATAAGGGGCGGGCGTCCAATCATCGGGCACAAGCTCCCATTTATCCCTTAACACAATTACCTGGAGGAAAGAGCGTGGCTGTAGAAGTACGGGTTACGGCCCTACTGCAGAGGGTAGTGGGTGGGGCCAAGACTGTTGAAGCTCAAGGTACGACTGTCTCCGAGCTGCTAGACGACCTTGAGGGTAACTACCCGGGCTTCAAGGGCCAGGTGCTGGCTGAGGACGGAGACTTGCATCGTTTTGTTAACATCTATAAGAACGATGAGGACATCAGGTTCTTAGGCAATCTCAATACCGCCCTTCAGGATGGAGATGTGATTTCCATCCTTCCCGCGCTAGCCGGAGGACAGTGAACCCGAGTAAATAGCCTATGCTATACAGACCAAGAGATGCCGAGCAGTAGCATAATCGATGCCATTGGACACACCCCACTTGTGGAGCTCAGGAACATAAGCCCCAAGCCAGGGGTGCGTATCTTTGCCAAGCTGGAGGGACAAAATCCCACTGGGAGCGTCAAAGACCGTATCGCCAAATACATGGTAGAGAGGGCTGAGGCTTCTGGGGAGCTTACCAAGGACAAGATCATCTTGGAGCCCACTAGCGGTAACACCGGCATATCCCTGGCAATGATAGGTCTAGTGAAGGGCTATCGGGTAGAAGTGGTAATGCCGGAGAACGTCAGCCCGGAGCGCCAACAGCTCCTGGAACTCTACGGAGCTGTGGTCCACCTCACCGACGGAAGCAAGGGCACGAACGGGGCGATAGAGGTGGCCTCGCGGATGGCGGAGGAGAACCCTCAGTACTTCATGCCCTACCAGTATGGCAACCCTGCCAACCCCCAGGCCCACTATGAGACCACGGCGGAGGAGATAATCCAAGACCTGCCGGATGTTGACGTATTCATAGCTGGCCTTGGCACCGGCGGGACATTAACTGGAGTGGGCCGTCGCCTCAAGGAGCACAACCCCGCAGTTAGGATAGTGGCCGTAGTGCCCCACCCCGGCGACCTGGTCCAAGGGTTGAGGAGCCTGGAGGACGGGTTTATCCCCCCTGTCCTGGATGAGACTGTACTGGACAGCAGGATCGTAGTGTCCAGTGAGGACTCCTTCGTAGCCACCAAGGATCTGATGCAGAAAGAGGGCATCTTTGCCGGTATCTCCTCTGGCGGAGTCATGTACTGCGCGGTGAGGATCGCCAGCAGGATGGAGAGCGGCAACGTCGTGGCTCTTCTGGCCGATGGGGGCTGGAAGTATGTGAGCACGGGGCTGTGGACTAAAGAATCGCCCGCCGACCAGCCGGACATAGATAGCAAGGTCTGGTGGTAACCCTTCGACTACGCTCAGGACAAGCTCAGGTCGAATGGGGAAAGCGATCGGTTCATGTCCGACTTTATCGGACTCCGCAAGGCGGAGGTGAGCCCTTCGGTGAGATCAGGACAGGCGCTGTCGCACCATAGGAGGGAATTAATGGCAGATATATACCCAAGGCCAGAGCTACTGGTAGACACCCAGTGGCTGGCCGAACATATAGGTGATCCAGATCTACGGATAATAGACGCGCGGGCCGCCAGTCGCTACGCTGCGGGCCATATCAGAGGCGCTGTCAACCTCCCCGTGGCCCGCTTGGATGACCCTGTCAACCCAGTGCGCAGCATGCCCTTACCTGCTGCTAGGATCGCCACCATGCTGGGAGGGATGGGCATCGGTAATGGGGATGCCATCGTTATCTACGATGACCAGGGGAGCCTTATGTCCTCTCGCCTATTCTGGGTATTGGACTACTACGGCCACTCCCGGCTCTCCATCCTTAACGGGGGTATAGCACAATGGCAGGCCGATGGCGAAGAGCTGACCGCAGAGACTCCCCAGCATCCCACTAAGGAATACAGGGCGGCTCCCAACCCTGAGAAATTAGCTCTAAAATCGGATGTGCAACAGCGCTTGGGCCAGCCCCAGGCCTGCTTCCTTGACGTTCGTTCCCGAGAGGAATTCACTGGCAAGATGGTCCAGGCCGCTAGAGGGGGGCATATTCCCGGAGCCGTAAACGTGGACTGGACTCAGGCCCTGACCCAAGAAGCCTTGCCCTTGTTCAAGGAGGCAGATGTACTGAGCGATATCTACACCCAGGTGGGAGCCACCAAAGACAAAGAGGTGATAACCTACTGCCAGGGCGGGATGCGAGCTGCTCACACCTACTTTGTCCTCCGTCTTCTGGGGTACGACAAGGTGCGGAACTACACTGGCTCCTGGGGAGAATGGGGGAACGATCCCTCAGTGCCTACGGAGCTCTGATCTGTGTATAATAGTGAGTAGTTGTGGGTTTTCTGACAACCCCTTGAGGGGGTTTGGGGGTGAAAAGCAATCTCGTAGGAGGCGCGATTATGACCACGGACGCAGTCAAAGTAGACCAGGAGTTAGACCTGAGAGGAGATGTGTGCCCCTATACCTTCGTGAAGTCCAAGCTTGCCATTGAGGATATGGACCTTGGTGAGGTGCTGAGGGTCATAGTTGACCACCTGCCCGCAGTAGAGGCCGTGCCCAAGAGCATGCAGAACGAGGGGCAGGAAGTGGTCAACGTAGAGCAGATCAACGAGAGCGATTGGGCGATAACCTTGCGCAAACAGGTGGATTAGGACATTCGAAAGGGGACTGAAGGGTGGCTCCAACTCACAAAGGTGCCCCCTCCCTGTTGTGCAGCATCAAAGCCGAGGAGTCCAATGACATCGAAACCGGCATCGCCCTCCCTGGAGGAGTGGCGTAGATTGTATGAGGCCGCTCTTGCTTTCAAGGCTGTCGAGCCTTGGCGCTGGATGTACGACTCGGATATGTTCGGAGTGCAGAATCCAGTAGATGGTGAAATCGGCTACTGTAGTGCGCTGGGAAACTTGGGGGAAGTGTTCGCCTTAGTCGTATACCCAGGAACGGAGGGTCTGGAAAGCTGCAATGAATTCGCCGCAGGGGAGCTTGACGGGGACGGTGATGAGGCGATAGCCATCCTCAACTGTCTCATGGTCGCCTTTGAGGATAGAGGCGAACTGGAGAAACGAGACCTGGAGGTCATCAGAGATTTGGGGCACAAGTTCCGAGGGCGGAAAGAGTGGCCTATTTTTCGAAGTTATCGCCCAGGGTACGCCCCCTGGTACTTGACAGGGGATGAGGTTCGGTTCATGACCCTTGCCCTGCAGCAGGCCACAGAGGTCTGCTTGCGCTGCGAAGAGAATAAAGGGATACTGATGGCTCCTCAAGAAGATCAGCTCCTTGTTAGGCTTGCCGACAAAGACGGGGAGGGGTATGCGTGGCGCGATGAATGGCTGGCGCCAGAGTATCCAGACGAGGGTGAGGACTCCCTTGAGCCACTTATAGATGAGCTTCGTGTTGAGAGAGCCAGAAGAGCAGTGACTAGAAAGGAGGGGATTTGGGAGACAGACTTCTTCCCTACTCCGATCTACATCCAGGAGGGGGAGCGACCTTATTACCCTCGAATGTTTTTATGGGTAGACCGCTCTGCTGGCCTTATTCTTGAATTCTATCTGGCGCCCCCCTCTGAAGGGCTTACTGGATTTGCCGAGAGTCTCCTGAGCGCTATTGAAAAAAGCGGCTCCATGCCCAGGGAGATTCAAGTGAAACGAGGGGAGGCGCTGGCGCTCCTTAGCCCCTTGGCTTCTCTCCTTGGGATCAGGTTGAGCCTGAGGGAGAGACTGAGCTTACTGGAGCAGGCGCAACAGTCTCTCTTGGAGAGGTTTGTGTAGAGCCCTTCGGTGAGAAGGGTTTCCGAAGGCGCATATTCCAAACGTGCAGGATGTATCGGTGACGACTGGCAAACAGATAAGGCTCACATCGTTATCTAGCTGCGCCGGCTGAGCTGCCAAGTTCAGCCAATCGGCTCTGGCCCAGGTGCTGCGCCAGCTACCCTCCTTTGACGATCCCAATCTCCTGGTAGGCACTGATACTTTGGATGACGCCGGGGTCTATCGGATCAACGACGATTTCGCCCTGGTGCAGACTGTGGACTTCTTTCCTCCAGTGGTAGACGATCCCTACTTCTTCGGGGCCATAGCCGCGGCCAACGCCGTCAGCGATATCTACGCTATGGGGGCCGTGCCTATAACGGCTCTCAACATCCTCTGTTTCCCCGAAGAGGGACTGGGCGAGGATGTGCTGGGGGAGATCCTCCGGGGAGGACACGATAAGGCCCACGAGGCCGGCTTCGTGATCCTCGGCGGACACACCATAAAGGACACGGAGCCCAAGTACGGCATGGCGGTTACGGGCATAGTGAAGCCCGGCGCCCAGGTCACCAACGCCGGGGCTAAACCGGGAGACCAACTGGTGCTCACCAAGCCCCTGGGCATCGGTATCATCACCACGGCCATCAAGCGAGGGTTGGCTGACGAAGCCACAGCCCTTCAGGTCATGGAGGTGATGAGCACCCTGAACAAGGAGGCCTCCAGGGTTATGGTGGAGGTGGGAGTGAACGCCTGCACCGATGTCACTGGGTACGGACTTCTGGGCCACCTGATGGAGATGGCCCAAGCCAGCGGCCTGACCGCTCGGGTAAAGCTGTCCCAGGTGCCGGTCATGGAGCAGGCGTGGGGGCTAGCTAGAGATGATGTGGTCCCTGGCGGCAGCAAGACCAACCGAGAGTTCCTAGAGGCGTACGTTAGCTGGG
>JAENIT010000117.1 GCA_016844365.1 Dehalococcoidia bacterium | reverse complement strand
TTGGTAGAGTAGCTCGCCAGGAACTTGGCGGTGAGCAGGTCCAAGATAACCTTGAAGGTTCGAGAGAGGCCGTACTTGGACTTTCCTCTGACTCGGGGATGGTGGGTCACCGGGATCTCCGTTATGCTGGCCCCCACCCAGGAGGCGTACACAGGGACAAATCGGTGCATCTCCCCGTAAAGGTTAACGTGCTGAATGACCTCCCGCCGGTAGGCCTTAAGACTGCACCCGTAATCGTGGAGTCTCACTCCTGTGATAAAAGAGATGAGACGGTTGGCCGCCCACGAAGGGACCTTCCTGGTAAGAAAAGCATCGTGGCGCTGCTCCCTCCAGCCGCTCACCACATCGTAGCCCTCGTTTAGTCTGGCGATTAGCCGAGGGATGTCCTGGGGATCGTTCTGCAAGTCCGCGTCCATGAAGATGAGGACGTCGCCGCGGGAATAGGCGATGCCCGCCGCGATGGCTGCCGTTTGCCCGAAGTTCCGTCTAAACTGCACCACCAAAACGTGGTCGTCCTTCTCAGATATCTCGGTGAGGCGTTGAAAGCTGCCGTCGACACTGCCGTCGTCCACATAGACCACCTCGTACTCAGCGCCCAACCCCTCGGCCACACGGGAGATGGCGTCATGCAGGAGCCCTACGTTATCCTCCTCGTTGAACACCGGTATGATGATGGAGTAAGCCACCCGATCGCTCACCAATACCCCAGATGCAGTCCCCTCCACGCCTCGATGTCTTAAAGCCATTCCTTATCCACCCCCCATTATCACAGCATTAGCCCGTAATATATCTATAATAGCTCTATAATATATTTTGCGTGAAGAATTGGGGCGACTGTGCCACGTCAACTGTCTGCTCCCAGCCCAGCCACGCTACGGCCTATACTTCTAATCACCCCAGCGTCCCGTTTCTCCACACCTAGAGTAGACATCTCATGGGCCAGGAGGCTTAGCGCGTCAAGGTCTCCGACCTGCTGGAGCTGATGCTGGACAGGGATGGTGGGAGATGCCAGCACCTGATGGATAAAAGCGATATACCTATAGGCGGACCTCTCCATGGTGTGCTGTCTATTAGTGTAACTCCTGGCGCTCTCCCCTACTGCTCGCCTTATATCAGGCTGTTCCGCCAGTTTGACTAAGGCTCTGAACACGGCATCCTCCTCCATATCATCTACCCCAACCTTAACACAGCAATCGTCGGGAATCTCACTCACCGCGCCCACATCGCTAACTATCGTCGGCAGGCCCGCCGCCATTGCTCGAAGTATAGCAGCCGAGGTCTCGCCTGCCGTGGGGTAGCGCAGGTTCACACACACATCCACGGCGCTCATGTAGAGGTCTAGAGTATCCTTGTCTACAAAGCCCGTCACTGTAGCGGCATCCTCAATACCTGCCTCCTTCAGTAAAGCAATAACGTCAACCTCAGGAACGACGTTTCCTACAATAAAGTACCTGGAGGCGGAGTGGAGAGCGCGAAGCCGGGCGAAGGCCTTTATAGCCGTTGGTAGTCGTTTGTGGGGAGAGACCTGGCCAAAGGAGGCCACCAAGAAATCCTCCGGATCGAGTCCCAGGGTAGCTCTGGCTTCCTCCTTATTGGAGGATGCCTGCCTGGGGATACCCATGGGAACAATTCCTACCCTGGCCCTGGGTCTGCTCTGTAGAACCTTGTCTTGAGCGTACTGACTGTGGACGATGACGCCCAAACTGGCGTCCACCACCCTTTCCGATAAAGCGTACTCAAAGAAGGGGGGATGGGACCCGCTCAGCGCCACCTCCCTGGCCCTTCTGATACCATCAATGCCTGCGGAGTACGCCATCTCCCTCAGGTACTCTATATAGTCGCCCCGATCCAGGGTCATCCCAGCGATAAGGTGGTGAAGCACCGGCTCATGCAGCACCGTAATGCCGGGATGCCTGAGAAGTATGGGATAGATATACCGATGGTAGGGGCTGTTCCCCATCTGGTATATGGCAATGTCGTAGTCCTCTTCTTCCAGCCTTCTCTCGTATTCCTGATAACTGTACACGGGGAAGCGCTCATGTATGGCAGGATTAGTTGGCTGGAAGTCGTCAATGAAGATATGCACCTGGGCATACCTGGCCAGGTGGGGAAGCAGCTCCTCGCTGTAATCCGAGATGCCTGATGGTAACGGGCTTAGGGGGCTGAAATAGGCCAGCTTCATAGGGCTGATGAAAGAAGGGCGTCTATAGTCTTGTCCCACGTGATAGCCTTGACCGATTCGTATCCAGCGGCTCCAAAGGCCGCACACGCGTCTCTGCGGCTGTACAGCTCCTCTATCTTGCTGGCTATACTTTCGGGATCAGGAAGAGCTACGACTCCGGTCACCCCGTCCCTGACGAACTCGAGGACTCCCCCAGAATCGTGGGTTGTGACAACCGGCTTTTGGGACATGAAGGCCTCTAGAGTCACGTAGCCATAGTCCTCATCGTAGGGAGCGTAGAAAACAGAGAAGCAGTTGGCGTATAAATCCACCAGAGTATCGTCAGAGACATAGCCCATAAACTGAATTCGGTTCTCCAAATCCCGTCCCGGGTAAGCTTTGGAGAAATCGTGGACTATGGCCTCCAAGCGCTCCCTATCCGGCCCGTCGCCAGCTATCACGCAGCGAAGGTCCCCTTTTATATGGGCCATGGCCTTAATGAGCAGATCTACCCTTTTGATCGGCTCCAGACGTCCTACCGACAAGATGTAGTCCCCGTACTGGCTGCACCTGTAGGCCCGCTCCAGGGGTGGGGGCGGATAAAGCGTAGAGCCAGCGATAGCATTGTTCTGTGCAAGGCGGCGGCTCACGTTATCGGCGATGGTGTACACGGCGCGGGACTCCCCCAACCCCACCCCATCCATGCGCCGCACCAGCTCTACGATGCGCAGGTCTTCCTCGGTATGTCCCAGATCTCCGAAGGCCGTACCGTAAAGGTCGTATGCTTGGCGAAACTGGTGCACTAGCCAGGTGACCTTCCTAGGGTGACGAACCAGGTACGACGGGAACTTGGTGGCTATCACCAAGTCTATAGGGCGGCCATTGCTCTCCGTCAGGTCCAGAAGCCTCCAGGCCAAGGCGTGCTTGATTATCTCTTCCTTAGGGTACCACTTGAAGGGTAGACTAACCACATCCACCTGGTAACCCCTGTTAGTCAGTTGCCGGCGGAGGGACTCCACCAGCAACTCGGCTCCCCCACGTGTGAAGGGCACCTGGGTTGCGCAGATACATATCGTCTCTATTCCCACTGTTTATCGCAAAGGGTTATATCTATGCTTGTCCTTCCTGGGAAGAATACGACTTCCTGGCCAAAACAGCGTAGTCCTGGTAGCCATAAAGGAACTGGTTCAGCTTCTCTACGTTGCGATTGGCGGCGGCCCGCCACTCTTCCAACGGCCCATCCCACGACCCCGAAGAGAGAGGCTCCAACCTCAGCTCCTCCGGTACCGGAGAGGAGTAGTGAATTGAGACCTCCTCGAACCCTGCCGCTTCTAGAAGGAACTTCATAAGCTCGGGATGGAGGGGTCGCTGATGCGTGAGATCTATAATAAAGTGGGTGGCCATCGCCAGTAGGCAAGCGGGATTGTTGGTCTCCGCCATGAACACCCCGCCGGGTCTCAGTTTACGACTACACAAGTTAAGAAGCTCCAAAAGCTTTGCTGGGGGCAGGTGCTCCACAAACTGGGCCATAAAACGGCAGTGCTCCACCATATCCGTATCCGATTCAACACCCGTGGCTCGCACTCCCGCCCCTCTAAGCAGCCCTAGGAACTCTCCCCTGCCGCACCCCAAGTCTAGAACCGGCCCCTGCCCCAGAAAGAGATCAACGTAGTGACGCTGGGCTTCGCGGAGGGCGTCTGAAGAGCCTCGGAACCTACTAGAGAAGGTATAGTTGTCTACAGCCAGGTGAGCGTCGCTGCGGGATAGCGTCGATACAGCGCCTGGCTCCATAGATGAGCCCTGAGAACGGGCGTCTCTGACCCATCGCTCCAAGCGGGCGACTCTATCCTCAAGAGCTATCCTCTTCAAGTCCTCGATCTCCCTGGAGATCATCCGCAAGTTAAGCTCCACAGCGCCCAGCTTGGTATTGAGACCGGTTTGGACGCGGTCGCTGCCGGAGGCCATCTCCTCCAACCATCTAAGCTCCTGCTCCAGGAGATGGACGGCTCCTTCCAGGTGCTGGGCAACCCGAACCGTTGAGGTATTGAATTCCATCTGCTGCTGGAAGGCGTATCGGACGTACCACTTGGTGGAGATGCCGTTCCACAGGTTTCGAAACTTTGC
>JAENIT010000116.1 GCA_016844365.1 Dehalococcoidia bacterium | reverse complement strand
CGATATCGTCCCCAGAGGACGGCTGATGGGGCATTAAAGTCGCCATAATAGTATACTAGATACACGCTAACCCAACGGTTAAGGAGTGTGGAATGATCCGCGAGGCTATCGATCAGCTTGTTCGAGGGGTTTCTCTGAGCATGGAGGAGGCGGCTGCGGTTATGGAGGAGATCATGACCGGCGAGGCTACTCCAGCCCAGTTTGGCGCTTTTGTGACCGCCCTCAGGCTCAAGGGGGAGACGGCAGATGAGATCGCCGGCATGGCCCGGGTGATGAAGGATAAAGCCACTCGGGTTTCCTACCCGGGTCCCTTGGTGGACACCTGCGGCACTGGCGGCGACGGCGCTGGAACTTTTAACTTCTCCACCGCCGCGGCCTTCGTGGTTGCGGGGGCGGGACTCACCGTGGCCAAGCACGGCAACCGAGCCATGTCCAGCCAGTGCGGCAGCGCCGATGTCCTGGAGGCCCTGGGAGTAAAACTGGAACTGACCCCAGAGCAGGTGAGGGAGTGCCTGGAAAAGGCGGGTATGGGATTCATGTTCGCGCCGGCCTTTCATCCAGCTATGAGGTTCGCCTCTGGTCCCCGGAGAGAGATCGGGATACGAACCGTTTTCAATATCCTGGGCCCGTTAACCAACCCCGCGGGCGCTAAACACCAGGTGCTGGGGGTGGCCGATGAAGCTATAGCCCCCATGATGGCTGAGGTGTTGATGCGCCTGGGGTCCCGACACGCTCTGGTGGTTCACAGCCACGACGGCTTGGACGAGATCTCTCTCTGCGCCCCCACTACGGTGTACGAGCTTAAGAACGGAGCTATTTACAAGTACATGCTGACACCCCAGGAATTGGGCATGGACTTAGCGTCCCCAGAGGCCATCAAGGGCGGGAGCGCGAAAGACAACGCAGCGATTCTGAAGAGCGTCCTCCACGAAGCTAAGAAGGGGCCCTTGCGGGATATGACCATCCTTAACGCTGCCGCCGCCCTGGTTGCAGGGGACTCGGCGGGCAGTATTAGAGAGGCCATACCTATGGCCCAGGCTTCCATCGACAAAGGGACGGCCTGGGAGAAGGTGGAGGCTCTGGTAAGAGTGAGCCAGTCCGCCTGAGGCGGATGGTTAAACCTGTAGTGAGTTAGTAGAACTAGACATGGTAACTTTAGATGACATAGTGGCGTTTAAGCGAGAAGAGCTGGAGGAAGTCAAGAGTTCTATTCCTCTCTCCCAACTGGAGGCATCCATAAATGGACTGCCTCCGGCCTTGGACTTCGCTTTGGCGCTAAGGGGCAACGGGATACAGCTAATAGCCGAGGTCAAAAAGGCCTCTCCATCCGCGGGCACTCTAAAGGATGACCTGGACCCCGTGGCGACGGCCCGTACCTATGCTGCGGGCGGGGCCGCGGCCATATCGGTGCTTACGGAATCACGTTTCTTCCTCGGCCACCTCGATCACATGAAGAGTATCAGGGAGAGTCGAGACAACGGATGGTTTGATGGTAGGCGTCCGCCACTGCTGCGTAAGGACTTCGTCTTCGACCCCTACCAGGTGTATGAAGCCCGGGCCTACGGAGCCGACGCCGTTCTTCTGATAGTGGCCATTCTAGGTGCGAAGGATCTGAAGGAGCTTCTAGCTCTGACCCACGACCTCGGCATGGAGGCGTTGGTAGAGGTCCACGAGGAAGGGGAGGCACAGACTGCCCTGGAGACTGATGCCTGGGTTATAGGAATAAACAATCGTAACTTAAAGACCTTCCGTGTTGACTTGGAGACCACCAGGCGGCTGAGGCCCCTGATACCCAGAGACCGGGTGGTGGTGAGCGAGAGCGGGATAAGGGGGTCTGCCGACGTAGCCCGACTGAAAGAGTGGGGAGCGGATGCCATGCTCATCGGTGAGGCGCTGGTAACGGCGCCGGACGTGGGAGCGAAAATACGAGAGCTTTTGGGGCAGTGAGATGAAAAGGATCACCGTCGTACTTGATGATGAAGAGATGTACGCTGCCATAAAGGAGGAGGCCTCCCGCCTGAATCGCTCTGTAAAGGATGTAGTTCGGGAGGCGCTAGAGCGCTGGCTGGAGGCGCAAGAAGATGCTGAAGATATGGCCGATTACGATGAAAGGATGGCGGAGTACCGTGAGAAGGGCGGCATTCCTTGGGAGGAGGCGAACCGTCGGATTCAGAAGATTCTGAATGAACGGGAACAAAGCCCGGCAGATAGCTCTTCCACGTAGGACGCGTTACGGGATTACCGGGTGTACACTGTTGAATGGGGTCCTGGTGCCTTGAGGGACTTTGAGCGCATTGGACGTAGGGCTCAAAGATACGATGTGGAGAGAATCCGACGCGCCATTGCATCTTTGGCCGAGGTTCCGAGACCCCAAGGTACGGTAAAGATGGTGGGTCAAGAAAACGCCTTCCGGATAAGAGTTGGGGATTATAGAATCATATACAACGTAGAAGATCAGGAACAACGGATAGTAATCGTCAAAGTAGCACATCGCGCTACAGCCTATCGGTAAGAGGCTATGACCAAGATCAAGATTTGTGGGCTTATGGAGCCAGAGCACGCCCTGGCGGTGGCGGGAGCTGGGGCCGACTTCATCGGCATGGTCTTCTCTCAGCCCAGCCGCCGTTTCATATCTCCTCAACAGGGCGCGGAGATAGCCCGTGCCGTGAGGTCTGCCTTTCCATCGGACGGGCAACCCACTATTGTGGGCGTCTTTGTGAACGAGACCGCGGATGCCATGAATAAAATCGCCGATGCCTGCGGCCTGGACATGGTACAGTTGAGCGGCGACGAGCCCTGGGAGCTGTGTCGGGACTTGAAGCGTCCTGTTATAAAAGCAGTTCGTATGAGAGAAGGTCAGGAGTACGCAGACCTGGAGAGGGAGCTAAAATCCGGTCTGTCTAATTTTGTAGACCAAGGCTCTTTGTGCCTCCTAGAGCCGGTGGTGCCGGGCCAATACGGAGGAACGGGACATAAGGTGGACTGGGCCCTGGCGAAGCATGTGGTTGGGCTTTACTCCTTCCTCCTGGCAGGGGGCCTCACGCCGGAGAACGTGGCGGAGGCGGTGCGCGCCGTCAGCCCTTGGGGGGTGGACGTCTCCAGCGGTGTGGAAAGCGACGGCGTGAAGGATGTAGAAAAGATCCGTAGGTTCATCCAGGAGGTCCGCCGGGCAGATGCAAAACCTGCGAACTCGGCGCTATCCCACAGGGCAATTTCGTAATCCGAGTCATATACAACGCACCTGGGTGGATTTACCCAAATCTTAACAGCACGACGTTGACTTGTTATCCAGTGTTGGTAGTGTGTTATTATTACAAAGGCGACAATGCCGTGAGGCTGTTGCCACTGTAGCTATCCCAATAAAGGCGGGCGGCGGGCTGACATGCTGAGTAACCTACGGCCAGGCACCCAAACTGGGGCAAAAAAGCTGGGGGAGATCCTGCTAGAGCGGGGCCTTATAAACCAGGCACAGCTCGATTCGGCCCTCATCATGGCGAGGGAGCAGGGGAAAAAGCTAGGAGAGGTCCTTGTATCCCAAGGGATCATCACCACCCTTAGCCTCGCTACAACCCTCAGCTACCAGCTAAACGTTCCTATTGTGGACATGAAGAAGGTGCAGGTCTCTCCGGAGGCAATTCGGGCCGTTCCCGAAGAGTTTGCGCGTCGGCACAAGATCCTTGCCATCTCCATCGAAGCCGGGACCCTGCAAGTAGCCACTCCCGAGCCTCAGGATGTACTGGCCCTGGAGGACCTGCGAGCCAGGGTGAGGATGCGGGTGAAACCGGTGCTAGCCCTGGAAGAAGAGGTAGAGGAGGCTATTAATCGGCACTATCGGGCTACGGGTGAAATAGAGAGACAGATTAGCCAGATAGCGCCAGGCGCTTCTAC
>JAENIT010000115.1 GCA_016844365.1 Dehalococcoidia bacterium | reverse complement strand
TGAGGAATCCGGACAGTATGAAGAGAGCGATGCCGGTTAGTTCTAAGGCTACGTAGATGGAGATGAGCTCGCCGGTGGATGCCATCAGCATCATTCCGACGCAGGAGAGGAGCAGAATCCCGTAGTATTCTCCTTGGTAGGCATGGAATCGGGAGGCGTACTCCACGGAGGAGAGGACAACCAGCGCGGTGATACCCAGGAAGAGGAGCTTGAATATGACGCTAAAATCGTCCACCACCAGGGTGCCCGCGAAACTGGTGCCCCCATTACCCGCTAAGGTGAGGGAAAAGAACGCAGCCGCCAGTATCCCCAGTAGGCTGACTGCGGGCAACGCGCCCTTTCTTTCCAATACCAGGTCCAGGAGCAACACCAGGGCGGCGGCTACGGATAAGGCTATTTCTGGGGAAAGTAGACGAATGTCCAAGTTATGCCTTCTTTATGTTGGGTTATTGTTCTTGGGTGTGGCAAGTTTCCCTTTAAGCAACGTCAAGCTCTTCTTAATGTGTTAATATACCAGGGGGGCGTAGCTCAAAGGGAGAGCACTCGGCTGCGAACTGAGAAGATGAGGGTTCGATTCCCTTCGCCTCCATTTCTTCGAATCTAAAAGCGTCGATAAACTTGTCCGAGTCTTGTCCGGGTGTTGACATACGTGTCAACACCCGGTATAGTACCATTAGGTTCGCAGCCGAGTGGGATATCGAACCCACATCACAATAGGACTGGTTCAGGGGATTACCTCCCCTCCAGTCCTTTTGTTTTACCTAATGCCAACACTCCTACCCCAATCGGCTTACCACAGCAGTTACTCCGGTCTGAATAAGGTCGGTCAGCAAGGCGGGCTGTAGTCCGATGAGCAGTATAAGGGCCACAAGTACTACTAACGGCACCCGCTCTAGCCACGTTGCGTCCCCCAAGTGCTCGTACCGTGGGTCGAGCTCTCGGAAGAAAGTCCGTTCCAACATCCATAGTATATACCCAGCGGTCAATAGGATGCCTGTAGTGGCTATAATCGTCGCCAGGCCGTGGACCGGATAAGTTCCCAGGAACACTATAAGCTCCGAGACAAATCCGCTCATGGTGGGCAAGCCCAGGGATGCCAGCCCGGCTATCGCGAAAACCGTGGCGATGAAGGGCATCCGATGGGCCAGTCCGCCCAGCTCTGGCACTCGGCGCTCGTGGGCCTTATCGTAAATCAGTCCCACCAGGGCAAAGAGGAGGCCAGTGATAGTGCCGTGGGTGAACATCTGGAGCACAGCCCCAGTGAGGCCCACATGGTTGAGGGCGGAGATCCCCAGGAGCACAAATCCCATGTGGCTGATGCTGCTGTAAGCTATGAGCCGCTTCAGGTCCGTCTGGCGCATGGTCACGATGGCCCCATACACCACATTCACCACCGCCAAGCCGGCTAAGAAGGCGCTGTACTCCTGGGCCACCTGAGGAAGGATCGTCACGCACACTCTGATTATTGCGTAGCCTCCCATCTTCAGGAGCACCCCCGCCAGTATCACGCTGACCGCGGTGGGGGCGTCAGTGTGGGCGTCGGGGAGCCAGGTGTGAAAGGGGAAAATCGGCAGCTTCACCGCGTAGGCGAAGAAGAGGAACCAGAAGATGACCTGGAGCGGGACAAGAGTGGCTGTGATCTCCATCCGTCCCATCTAGACCATGTCGAAGGTGCCGGTTGTGAAGTAGAGAAGAAGTATCCCCACCAGCATTGAAGCGCCGCCGAGGATGGTGTAGATAAGGAACTTCATCGCCGAGTACTCCCGACGGCCCAAAGGGGGCGGTGTGCCCCAGATGGCGATGAGGAAATACATGGGCACCAGCTCCAGCTCCCAGAAGAGGAAGAAAAGGAAGAAGTCCAGGGATGTGAACACGCCTAATATGGCGGTCTCCAGGATCAGGAGCCAGGCGAAGTACTCCTTGGTCCTATGGTTGATGTTCCATGAGATGATGACTGATAGGAATCCCAGGAGGGTGGTGAGTATTACCATAGGGAGGCTGATGCCGTCCACCCCCAGGTAGTAGTGGACGTTAAGGGCCGGTATCCAGGAGGCCCACTCGACGAATTGAGGGCCAGCCGCCGAGGGATCGAAGGCCGTATAGAGCCAGAGGGAGAGGCCCAGGGCTACGAAGGTGAAAACGGCGGCTACCTGCTTGGGGAGACGGGTGTTGGCTCCTGGCAGCAGGGCTACGGCCAGGGCTCCAAGCATGGGAAGGAATACGATGGCTGTCAGCATAGCTCTATCCAGTAATCATAAACGTGGCGGTTATCACCACCACGCCGATGAATATCACGAGGCCGTACATCTGCACCTGCCCCGTCTCTATCCTCCGAAGCCCTGCACCCAGCCCGCGGGTCAGCGCCCCGGCCAGATTGACCAGTCCGTCCACCACGTAGGTGTCGAACAGAGATAGGATTAGCGATAGTCCTCGGTAGAAGATGCCACGTATCAGGATGTTCGCGTACAGGTGGTCCATACCGTACTTTTGAGAGAGAATCCGATAAGGTCGCCCATTCAAAACGGAGCCGATGGCCTCCGGCGAAATGCTCTTGGCTCCGTACATGAGATATGCCAGGAGGATACCAGCCGCGGATACGACCGTAGCCACTGCGGCAAGACCGATATTGAAGGTTGCAGCCTCGCCGTGGCCCAGGGCCTCGGTCATGGATGGTGTAAGGAGGAAATCGGCCAGCCAGTGGTTGCCGGGTAGGTTCACCAGACCAGACAGCACCGCAGGCACGGCCAGAACTGCCAGGGGGATCACCATAACCGCCGGCGATTCGTGGAGGGAGTGGTGAGACGAGTCTCCGCTGTGGTCGCTGGCTCCCCCTCCACCGTGCAGCGCCAAGGCCTCCGCTTCAGATCCGCCCCGGTACTCCCCGCTGAAGGTGAGGAAGACGGCTCGGAACACGTAAAAGGCGGTCATAAAGGTGGCCGTTAGGGCCAGGGCAAACAGCGCCGGGCTTTTTACCAGCGCGTCCAGCAGGATCTCGTCCTTGCTCCAGAAACCGGAAAAGGGCGGGATGCCGGCCAGACTCAGGGAGGCGATTACGATAGTCCAGAAGGTCCAGGGCATTGCTTTTCTCAAGCCGCCCATATAGCGCATATCAAAGGTGCCAGTGGCATGGTTCACGCTGCCGGAGCAGAGGAACAACAGGGCCTTGAAGAAGGCATGGTTAAAGAGATGGAAGAAGGCGGCCACGTATCCGCCCACTCCCAGGGCCAGCATCATGTACCCAAGCTGACTCACCGTGGAGTAGGCCATCACCCGTTTGATGTCGTTCATCACCAGCCCCATGCTCGCAGCGAAGATGGCGGTGAACCCGCCTATGACTGCGACCGCGGTCATGGCCTCAGTTGAGTGGGCGAAGAGGGGAAGCATCCGCCCCACCAGATATACCCCCGCGGCCACCATAGTGGCGGCGTGGATGAGGGCGCTCACCGGCGTAGGGCCCTCCATAGCGTCGGGTAGCCAGACGTGGAGGGGGAACTGGGCCGACTTGCCCACAGCTCCGGCAAAAAGCCCCAGGGCGACCCATGTGAGGGCTGACCAGCCCAGGAAGGCGCTCTTGGTAAGGGCCTCGGTGGTGGATTCGGTGAAGAGTTCTGGGATGGTGAAGGTGCCGGTGTGGGTATAAGTTATCAGGATAGCGATGAGGAATCCCAGGTCGCCCAGTCGAGTAACTATGAAGGCCTTTTTAGCCGCGGCCGCGGCCGACGGTCGCTGGAACCAGAACCCTATGAGCAGGTATGAGCACATCCCCACTAGTTCCCAGAAGACGTAGAGCATCACAAGGTTGTCAGCCAGCACCAGCCCCAACATGGATGCGGTGAAAGAAGCCGGGGTCTCCAGCCATGTACCCCAGGGAGTATATCTGCACCAGGGCGCTCACGGAGGTAACGACGATGAGCATCAGGGCGGTGAGAGAGTCGATGCCCAAACCAACGTGGACTTTCAGGTCTCCTATGGTGAATAGTGGATAGTCGGCAGCGTGTATAGTATGGTCAGGAGCGGCTGCTACACCCAGAAACACGGAGACGGAAAGCATGAAAGCGCCGCCAATCGCGGCCACAGTGATGTATCCGCTCAACCTCGGGTTACGGTAGGTAACGAAGGCGACGAGCAGAAAGGAGAAGAACGGTAGAAAGAAAATAAGCCAGGCTTGTTGTTCCATGGTTCGATAAACTCAAAGAATAGTGGTTTAAAGCTTACGCAAGACCTCCTCCGCCACGTGCTTTTTGCTCATGGGGACCATGATCCTCCTGGGCGTGTCCTCAGTGACCCCCACCCAGTCGGGGACATCGGGAACGATCATGGCGATGACTCCCTCCACATCGAAGAGCTCCTTCCATAACTCTGCTACCATCAGATTGGGAGCTTTCTTAAGTTCAGTCCACATGATCTATCCTCTACACTACTACCTGTGTCCAAAAAACCGTAGCTCCCCGCCTAAGGCT
>JAENIT010000114.1 GCA_016844365.1 Dehalococcoidia bacterium | reverse complement strand
GGCGAAAGGGGCCTGGGGTAGTGGATCTGGTCCCATGTCCACCACAGCTTTTTGTCCTCCTCCCGCTCCCATACTATGGGGAAGGGTCCCACCGATGGCTGCTCTCTAAGGTTTGTGATGGGACGGCTCTGGAGAATGAATAAGGAGTCGTCATTGAACGCCCACTCTATGTCCTGGGGAGCGCCGAAGTGGCTTTCAATCGCCAGGGCCATGCGGGCCAGATTCTCCAGTTGGGAGTCGCTGAGGGAAGCCCTCTCTCTGTCCTCTTGGGGCGTTTCGATGAGGGTGGTGCCTCCAGCGAGTAATGGTTGGGCCACTTTATCCTTCTGGCCGAGGGTGATCTCCCTGGGGGCCAGAGTCTCTTTGTCCACCACGAAGGTGTCTGGTGAGACGATGCCAGAGACCACTACTTCCGCCAGGCCCCACGCCGAGTTGACCACTATCTCGTCCCTGCGTCCAGTCAGGGGGTTGGCGGTAAAGAGGACCCCAGAGGTTGTGCAGGGGACTAGTCGCTGCACCACCACCGCCATCGCGGGGGAGCCGTTCTGCTCGCTTCTTGTTAGCCTGTAGTGCAGGGCCTGAGGCAGCCATAGGGCGGACCAACATTTCTGGACGTGGGCTATCAGGGCATCAGTGCCACGGACGTTCAAGTAGCTCTGGTATTGCCCCGCGAAGCTGGCCCTCCCCTGGTCCTCTCCGATGGCGGAGGAGCGCACCGCTACCGCCGGGTCCCGCTCCGAGAGCATCTGCGCCAACCTTAGATAGCTCTCCTCCAGAGCGCTGGCGATCTCCGTGGGCATCGGTCGGCTGGTGATGAGCCTCTGGGCCGCTTCAGCCTTTGACTCCAGGGCTCTCGGGTCATCTACGCTGGCCTCTTTCACTATGAGGGACGGGGAAGTTGCCTGCGGTCAAGGCCATTAAATTGGCCCCCTTCCCTCCCAGAGCCTCTCGATCATGTCCTGCAGATTGGTTCAACCAGTATATAAACTCGGTCACAGTTGTTCTCCTTTACTCTATGTTGGTGAAGTAGCGCACCAGACCCTTGGAGGTAATCGACGAAGCTCTCGCTAGGTCCTCCTTCGGCTTCCTCTCCAAACCGTAGGCCTCTGTGCCTGTCTCCATGTATCCCGCTGACCTGAGCCTCTTGCAGATCTCTTCGCCATGCTCTGAGGTCTTAGTTTCCAGGGTGAGCTGGACCTCCACTTGGCCGACGGGCAGGGGAAGGCCGGTGCGGTGGTGCTCGACCTCCAGGACGTTCACCTTTATGGCAGCGATGTGATCTAGGAGATGAGCCAAGCGGCCGGGACGGTCATCCATCTTGACCCTGATAATGAGGTACCGACCTGCTGTGGTCAACCCATGTTCCACTACTCTGTCTAACAGCCCTACATCGATGTTGCCTCCGCTGAGAACGGCGACCACCGTCTGGCCCTGGCAAGACACCTTGCCCGAAAGGAGAGCCGCGAGGGGTGTTGCTCCTGCTCCTTCCACTAGTAGCTTGGTTCGCTCCAAAAGGAGCACCATGGCCTGGCTTATCTCCTCCTCGCTCACCTCGACCATGTCGTCCACGAGTTTCAACATCATTGGCAGAGTTAGCTGGCCGGGGGCTCCTACGGCGATGCCGTCGGCCAGGGTGTTGTGGGGAGTTACGGACATCACGCGCCTCTCCGTATAGGATCGCAGGGCCGCAGTAGCCGCGGAGGCCTGGACTCCGATAATCCGCACCGACGGCCGAAGAGCCTTGACGGCTAAGGCCACACCGCTGATGAGGCCGCCCCCGCCTACGGGCACTAGTATGACATCGGCTTCAGTGACCTGCTCCAACACCTCCAGCCCCAGAGTCCCTTGGCCTGCGATCACGTGGGGATCGTCAAAGGCGGGGATCAGAGTGAGGCCCTCATTATACTCCAGCTCCCTTGCCTTGGACACGGCCTGGTCGAAGTTGTCCCCGTGAAGGATGACCTTCGCGCCGTACCCCTTGGTGGCCTCCACTTTAGCTAGGGACGCCATCTCAGGCATAACTATGGTGGCTCGCACCCCCAGACGGGAGGCGGCCAGGGCTACCCCCTGAGCGTGATTGCCCGCGCTGGCGGCCACTACCCCTTTGGATCGCGCCTCTGGAGAGAGGTTAGACATTTTGTTGAAAGCGCCTCGGACTTTGAATGACCCGGTCCGTTGCAGGTTCTCCGCCTTGAGGAAAAGGCGGCACCTTGCCATGCGGCCAATGGACTCCGAAGAGAGGACAGGAGTGCGGTGCACCAGGTCCTGTATTGCGGAATGGGCTTTCAAGATGTCGTCTATGGTTATCATCGAGGCTATGCTACCATCGGTGCGCTTAGAGACGCAACAATCCCCAGAAGGTGACCCATCAGGGACAAGGATGGTGGTGTGGTATAATATGGCCTTGGGCACAGAAAATTTGATGGAGTGCTGAATGTCAAAATCATCGTCCCGGCGAATATTCCGAGGCTGGTCAATTGTGGCCATGACCATGGTCTCCAGCTTCATGGCCTCAGGCGCCTCCAACGTCGTGATGTCGGTTGTTCTCAAACCAATGACCCTGGAAATGGGGTGGACTAGGACTATGGTGACGGGGGCGCTAACGGCAGGAAGCGTTGCTGGGGGCTTGCTTGCCCCTTTCGCAGGTAGATTGGCCGACCGCTTTGGCCCCAGGGCTTTGATGCCCACAGGGGCTCTGGTGGTTGGTGGGGCGTTCCTGGCCCTGGCGAGAATCGGAAGTTTGTGGCATCTCTACGTGGCCTACGTAGTGGCTAGGGCCTTGTCTACTAACGCCATGGCTGGGGTGGTGCCTCTCACGGCAGTTACCAACTGGTTCGTAGCCAAGAGGGGGCGCGCCATGGGACTAACCACCATGGCCCTGCCTTTGGGTGCTTCCGCCTTGGCCTTCACGTCCCAGCTTATAATCGAGGCTTCCAGTTGGCGCAACGTTTATTCCCTGCTTGCTTTGATGACCTGGGTCCTGGTGGTAGCTCCCTCATGGATAGTGATGCGCCGAAGTCCGGAGGACTTGGGGTTATTGCCAGATGGAGAATCCCCGGCCCAGGTATCGGGTAGCGAAAGGGAGTCGCCTAAGGAAGGTGTGATCCGGGCGGATTTTAGCTGGACCGTTTCCGAAGCCGTAAGGACGCAGGCCCTGTGGCTTATTATCTCCAGCTTCTTCGCGGCCCTCCTCGCTAACGGCTCTATAGGGTTCCATCAGGTGGCTTACTTTACCGACATGGGGATATCGGCCAAAGTCGCAGCCAGCGTCTTGAGCGTTTATGCCCTCTCCGGGGCTATATCTAACTTCACCTGGGGATTTTTGGCCGAGAAGTTCCACGAGCGTCGCTGCGCTATTATTGCCAACTTCCTATCAGCCGCTGCGGTGGCGATGCTGATATTCATAAGGAGCGCGCCATTGGCGTACCTTTGGGCCGTCTGCTTCGGCCTTGCCGCCAGAGGCGAGGGTGAGTTGATAAACCTTCTCATCGGTCGCTACTACGGCAGAGGCTCTTTCGGCAGTATATCTGGAGTTGTAGTGCCCTTCCAGATGCTGGCTCTGGGTCTTGGGCCGCTGATTGCTGCTGCGGCCTATGATCTCACAGGCTCTTACTCCGGGGTGTTCACGATGTTCGTCTTCACCTATGTGATCTCGGGTTTCCTGGTGCTGATGGCCAAGCCTCCCAAGCTACCTGAGAGGGCCTATTCTCAGGAGGCTCTTGCTCAAGAGCCTCGGTGACTTAGGTGGATGATCTCCTTACCGTACTCAGGTGTTTCTCCCAGAGGGGATGCACCTCATCGGAAGAAGGGAGGCTGGCGACAGCGCCCCGTCCTCTTACCTTCAAGGATGCAGTAACTACTGCCAGCGCCGCCGCCGATACAGTGTCCATACCGGTGGCAATACCGTGGAGAAAGGCGCCGTTAAAGGCATCCCCGGCTCCCGTCGTGTCCACAACCTTCACCGCTGGAGCTGGTATGGTTACCATTCCTCCGCTGCTGGCCTCTCCAACGGCGCATCCATCGCCGCCGGTCTTCACTGCCACCACCTTTACGCCTTTGTCCCAGAAGTGGTGAATAACTTCCTCAGGTTCGGAGAGACGGATAAGGCCCCGGGTGTCATCGGGGGTGCTGGCGAAGACTATGTCCAGGTAAGGCATGATCTCTTCCAGGGCTGATCTCGCATCCTCCAGGGATGGCCAGAGTGATGGACGGAGATTGAGGTCATAGGAGACGATTACTCCCGCCTCCTTCGCCATCTGACAGGCCATCAGGACAGCCCCCCTACAGGATGGAGAGATAGCCTGGCTTATGCCCGTGACGTGGAGAATTGTAGAGGTAGCTATGTACGATTGGTCTAAGTCATGGGGGGTGAGGGTGGAGGCGGCACTGCCAGACCTGTAATACGTGAACTCTCGTTGGCCTCCTGGTATCACAGAGACGAAGTACACTCCGTTGTATCCTGGCACAACCTGGACGCGAGACGTGTCTACTCTCTCTAGCTGCCATCCGTTGAGGAGGCCGGGGGCGAAGGGGTCATCTCCAACTTTGGTTATGTATCCCGTTGAAGAGCCCAGTCGGGAGGCGGCAACCAGGGTATTTAGGGAATCGCCCCCGAAGGACCTGTGAAATACCGTGGCCTCTGGGAGGGGAGCCGTGGCGTACAGCTCCACCATACATTCCCCGATGGAAATTATGTCAGGCACTTCCCGGTGTTCGGCTATAGCTAGCTCCCGGTATGATCCCTGGCAGTCTCTCTCCCATCCGGAGTATCCAGTGCTGGCGCACCTATCCAGGATAGCCTGCCAGACCCCGTACTCCTCCAGGCTGCCCACATGTTTGGGCCAGGTAAAGGATACTATGTTCTGGGGCATTGGGAATCGGGGACGCAACTCTTTGAGGTGGCGGAACCGTTCCGCTGCCGATCCGACCCTGGGGACTACTTTGACTATGGGGCCCTCCTGGTCGTCGTGGCGGGCATCTATAAGCAACCTCTTGTCAATATGAGGAAAACGTATCAGCATGACATCGGCGCTACTGATGACGCGCTTGATCTCAGCTATATCTACAGAGAATTCGTTGTCCATCATGTAAGGCGGTCATTCCTTTAACGGAAGTCACAATCTTCCCTGCCTAGAACCACCGTCGGAGCCACACCGGTAGCCAGGCTGGCCTATTCCTGGGAAGATCTATAGGGTGTCCGCGCCAGCGCATCTGTTTATCTCTACGGCCTCCTGAACTTAGCGCTAGGAGGAAGGATGCGAAGAATAGTATCACCCCCAGCACTCCGGCGTAGCGGGCTATGCCGGGCAAAGCGAAGCGGAGGAAGTAAGAGGCCACGATGATGAGCAAGCTAGATAGCATCAGCTTTTCAGGGGCTATCCAAAACCTACTAATTTTGCTGATGAACCCCTGCCACCGGTACTGCCAGTAGATGACTACCCGTCCGATCCTTCGGGAAACGGTGTCTCTGGGGGTAAAGTCACCCAGTTTGGCTAACAACTCATCGATTTCTCGCTCAAACCTGTTAGACATATCCTCCTCCCATAGGGCTTCTAGCTTTAATTGTACATCAAGCCCCTACCTCTGTCCAGACAAATGAGAAGGCTATCAAATCCTGAGGCTGTGATCTTGGTCTAGAAGTTCCATTCCGTTAAAAGCTTCTTCTCCAGCTCAGTTATCTCTTCTTCAGAGCCCTTTTGGTTGCTGTCGCTCAACGCATTAACTAACTGCTTATTCACCGCTCGCAGCCTTTGGGCCACGACCCGTCCCAGATTGTAGATGACTTTGTAGGCGGCTACGCTGCCTCGGCTCATCAGGTCGTGGACCTCATCGGTTTCCAGGCGTAGCAGAACTGTCTCCTCTGAGGCCACCGCGCTGGCGGAGCGGGTCTGCTGGTCAAGTAGGGCCAGCTCTCCGAGTATGGAACCCTCGGGCAGGCTGGCGATGGTGCGCGCTTCGTCGCCGACTCCCACCCTAATGTCTACCCTACCTCTCAAGATCACATACAGGGCGTCGCCGGGAGAGCTTTCGTCGAAGACGACCTGGCCTTGGCGGTAGGCTACCTTGACGATTATTGTCGCAATCTCCCTCGTCTCATCAGGGGTAAGGCCGTAGAAGGCGGGAAGGAAAGCGAGTAGGGCAGGAGGAAACCCTCCCTTCTCCTGTGCGCCTTTGGGAGCCTCGACTCCCGCAGACATCTCTTTGAACTGGTCTTTATAGTCCCAAGAAAACCTCAGCACAACCTACTCTCCCCAGTTACAAGTTACACGATCTCTCGATTCGGTAGAACATCCGCTGTGATCTCTATCGGTATCAGGCTCACCCATCATACTTAGAACCGCCAATGCCAAAATACAACATGCCGGCCAAGTGGACAATCTGGCAAAGGATACGCTATGTGTGCTATAAAATACCATATTTCCCATTCTTATGCCACTATACCCACTGGGCGCTCGACTTTTCTTGACCCTGATGCAGTGGCTACCCTATAATTTAGCCGCTCGCCAGGAATATGGTGGGCTTGCCACTATTGCCAGGAGTGGTAAATTGGGAATAACAACCTTAGGGATTGAATCATGCCTGACGATGTAGAGACTATCAAAAACGAGGCTCTAAAGGAGCTGGAATCTATAGGCGAAGTAAAGCGTCTGGATGAGTGGCGGGTGGCCTACCTGGGCCGAAGCGGTCGCCTGACCGCCGTCCTGCGGACTCTGGGGGCCCTTCCCCTGGAGGAACGCCGGGCTTTGGGCCAGCGGGCCAACGAGGCGAAGACGGCACTGGAAGAGGCCCTGGCCCAGCGAGAAGGGGTGATAAGGGAGCAAGAAATGGCCCAGAGCGTAGCCGCTGGGCGAATAGACGTAACCCTGCCTGGCCGTTCGGCCCCACTGGGAAGGTTGCACCCTTCGACCCAGATGGTGCGAGAGATCTGCGACGCCTTCGTCACCATGGGATTCCAGGTGGTGGAGGGTCCCGAAGTGGAGTGGGACTACTATAACTTCGAGGCGTTGAACATCCCCAAGGACCATCCTGCTCGGGATATGTGGGACACGCTCTGGATCACTCCGCCCTCGGAGAGCGAGCGGCCCATGCTC
Organism: Dehalococcoidia bacterium; assembly: GCA_016844365.1. The sequence goes on along the minus strand of JAENIT010000114.1, from coordinate 1,327 downwards.
CTCCGCACCCACACCTCGCCGATGCAGGTGCGGGTCATGGAGAAGACTCGTCCGCCGGTGCGAGTTGTGGTGCCGGGAAAGTGCTATCGTTACGAGGCCACGGACGCTACCCACGAGTCCCAGTTCTACCAGATCGAGGGTCTAGCGGTGGACGAGAACATCACCTTCGCCGACCTGAAGGGCACCCTCTACCAGTTCGCCCAGCGGATCTTCGGCCAGGGGCGAAAGGTACGGTTCCGCTGCGACTACTTCCCCTTCGTGGAGCCGGGGGTGGATATGTCCATCGACTGCTTCTTCTGCGAAGGATCGGGGTGTCGGATCTGCAAGGACTCTGGGTGGATAGAGATCATGGGCGCAGGTATGGTGCATCCCAACGTGCTGCGGAAAGTGGGCTACGACCCGGAGGTGTACACTGGATTCGCCTTCGGCATGGGGCCGGAGCGCATCGCCATGCTAAAGTACGGCATCGACGACATCCGCCTCTTCTACGCCAACGACCTGCGGTTTCTGCGGCAGTTCTAGAGTTGATTCTCCCTCCCCTGGCGGGAGGGAGTTAGAGGGAGGGGGGTCCTTCGACAGGCTCAGGATGAACGGGTTATATTCCCGTTCGTGGTGAGCTTGTCGAACCACAAGAGTGGTAGGATGATGGTGTAATGCTAACCCGATTAGCCATCTAAAACTTCAAAAGCATCGGCGACCCAGGAGTGGACCTGGCGCTGCGGCCCCTCACCTTCCTGGTAGGCACCAACGGCTCCGGCAAGAGTAGCGTGCTGGAAGCGCTGGCGTTTTTTCTCCGATGAGTATGGCACAAGAATCCTTTATCCCGATAAATTTACTAACTTGCTAGGACAAATTCCATGAAGATCTCTCTCAAGTGGCTTAAAGAGTACGTAGACATAATATTGCCGCCGAAGGAGCTAGCCCACCGCCTCTCCATGTCCGGCACCGAGGTGGTGGGCGTCCAAGTCATCGGCGGCGAGTGGGATCGCGACAAGGTGCTGGTGGGGCGCATCGCGAAGCTGGAGAAGCACCCCAACGCCGACCGGCTTCAGCTCGCCACCGTGGACACGGGAGGCCGAGAGAGCACCGTAGTGTGCGGGGCCTGGAATATCGCCGCCGGGGACATGGTCCCCTTCGCTCAGGTGGGGGCCCGGCTTGTCGACGGCCACACCGGGGAGTCCGCCATCCTCCAGGCCGCCCGCATTCGGGGCGTGGTCTCCGAGGGCATGGTGTGCTCGGAGAAAGAGCTCGGGTTGGGTGATGACCACTCCGGCATTCTCATCCTGCCGCCCGACGCTCCCCTGGGCGCGTCCCTGGCCGACTACTT
>JAENIT010000113.1 GCA_016844365.1 Dehalococcoidia bacterium | reverse complement strand
CTGGTGAAGGGCTGGCTGATCCAAGGCCCTGGCCGATTGATACACCGCCGCGTTCACCTTTGCCCTGGGCCGAGCCAAAATCCATCTCGACGGCTCTACCCGATGCCACTAAAACTCCCTGGACACCAGGCGAATTAAGCTCCGAGGCACGGCAGCAGTACCCTTCTACGTCGCGCCCCATCATTACTAGCCGGACATCGAATAGACCGGAGACATCCGGCAGTAGTCGAGATGGTCGAGAGACTGGGGATATCAATAGGCCGCCTGCTCACTCGGTAGCGCCCTTTGATGGGGTGGCAAATAACCACGAGGGCGACCCGAGAACAGACCCCGTGCAAGAGCTAGGAGCCGAAAAGGATGGTCTGGCGCGTCACTGGCCCCTGGTGAGCCTCGCTGGTTTTATAGCCGTAATGGGGATTCTGGTCTTCCGCACGGTGAAGTTCTGGAAGAACCCATAGATAAAGCTGATGGATAAGATGCATGAACCGATCTTCATACACTCCCTCGACTCGACCACATCCCTATGCTATACTCGAACTGGCCAATAAGGTATATCCTAGGGAGGAGAGCGGGGCTTCCTCGAATCCCAGGACGCAGTAATGGTCTCGCTGAATCTCTCCACAGAATTGCATCAGGCTATCCGTCAGGCCGCCGAAGTTATAATCCGAGGTGGGGTAGTAGCGTTCCCCACGGATACGGTATATGGCATCGGAGCCTATATATCCTCGGCCTCGGCCGTGGAACGGATATACACGATCAAGGGCAGGGCCGAGGGAAAGCCTCTCCAGTTGCTATTGGCCGACATCGAGGATATTGAGACGGTAGCTCTGGAGGTGCCCCCGGAGGCATGGGTCTTAGCCCAAGCGTTCCTGCCTGGTGGTCTAACCCTGGTACTTAAGAAGAGTCCTTCCGTGCCGGACCAGGTTACGGCAGGCTTGGACACCGTGGCAGTTCGAGTGCCCGACCATCCAGTGTGCCTGGAGTTGATCCGAGCAGTGGGAGCGCCTCTGGTTGCAACCAGCGCTAATCTATCGGGTCGGCCCAGCGCGCTAGACGCCCACGAGGTTCGAGAGCAGTTGGGCCAACAGGTGGACTTCATCCTAGACGGTGGTAGAGCGCCATTGGGTAGGGACTCTACCATCGTGGACTTAACTCAACACCCCCCCAAACTCCTTCGGGAGGGGGCAGTGCCCACGGAACTCTTGCTCAAGGTGTGCCCAAATCTGTCGTGAAAGGAGAGCAAGATGCGGATAGCTATAGGAAGCGATCATGCCGGTTTCAAGCTAAAAAAGAAACTAATAGCCGCCCTCTCGGAGATGGGGTGCGACTATGAGGATATGGGATGCTACGACGAGATCCCCGTGGACTATCCCGATGTAGCCATCCCTCTAGCCAAAGCGGTGGCTGAGGGTAGGTTCGAGAAGGGTATCCTCATCTGCAGCAACGGAGTGGGGGTTAGTATATGTGCTAACAAGATCAGAGGTATCAGAGCTGCCTTGTGCAGCGATACCTTTACCACTCGTCGCGCTCGAGAGCACGCCGATGCCAATATTTTGTGCCTGGGGGGATGGACCATAGGGCAGGGGGTGGCTAGGGAGATCCTACAGGTGTTTTTGAACACTGATTTCGCCGGTGGCAGGCACTCCCGCCGTCTGAAGATGATCGAAGCCCTGGAGGGATCAGAGATAAGTAGCTAGACAGCACAGTAAGATTCATTAAACATACGTATTATCAGGGGCGACGTATTTGGAGGCTATCCCAGGGATTCAACAGTATCAAAGCCTCATAGCCACAGAGCTGAGGTCTATCTTGGCGGGCAGAGAGCTTCCTCTGTACGATATGTTGCGTTACCATCTGGGATGGACCAATGCGGCTGGTGAACCGGTGGAGGCCTCCAGTGGTAAGGGCCTCAGGCCCCTTCTCTGTCTTCTGACCTGCGCAGCGGTGGGCGGAAGAGCAGAGACAGCGGTCCCCGCGGCGGCAGCCCTCGAGCTCCTGCACAACTTTACCCTCATCCACGACGACATCCAGGACGCCAGCCCGGAGCGGCGGCACCGCGCCACCGTGTGGCACATCTGGGGGACCCCTCAAGCCATAACCGCGGGAGACGCCATGTATGGCCTCTCCCGTCTTGCTTTGCTGAGGTTGGAGAAGAGCGGTGTTAATCCGACCAAGGTGTTGCGAGCTGCGGAGCTTATGGATAATGCTTGCCTAAGAATCTGCGAGGGCCAGTACATGGATGTCGCCTTTGAAGAGAGTCTGGAAGTGGGCGTTCCCAGCTATCTGGATATGATAGGGTTTAAGAGCGCCAGTCTCATCCAGTGTGCTATGGAAACAGGGGCGGTCTTGGGGACTGAAGAGGAGTCGGTGGTTGGGGCCATGGCCCGTTGCGGCCGTAATCTAGGCATGGCATTCCAGATCCAGGATGATATATTGGGGATATGGGGGCGGGAGGCCATCACCGGCAAACCATCAGAGAGCGACGTCCTAAAGCGAAAAAAGACTCTTCCTGTTGTTTATACTCTGAACAGTGTCCTTGGGTCTGAGCGGGATGAGCTACTGCGCATATATATGAAAGAGGGAGGGCCGTCTACTGAAGATGCTGCTGCGGTCCCTGCCATCCTGGATCGGGTGGGCGCTAGAGAGTACGCCGAAAACATGGCTCGTGATTTCTGCCATCGGGCCTTGGATGAGATGATGAGCGTACCTCTGGTAGATGGAGCCAGAGAATCGCTTACGTCCCTCGCTAACTTCTTAATCGCCAGGGAGTACTAGCTACTATGAATCTTAGAACTATCAGAGATGTAGACGTAGAAGGTAAGAGGGTGCTCGTACGGGTGGATTACAACGTGCCCCTTAACCGGGAGACAGGCGAGGTGGCCGATGACTCTCGCCTTTTAGCCACGGTCCCCACCATAGAGTACCTGGTCCAGCAGGAGGCCAAGGTGATCCTCTGTTCTCACCTGGGCCGACCCGATGGCAAGGTAGTAGAGGAGCTGCGCCTGGCCCCAATAGCCCGCCATTTGACCCAGATCCTGGGCCGCCCCGTGGCCTCCGCCCCGGACTGCGTCGGGCCGGATGTCCAGCGAATAGTCAGGACCATGGCTCCAGGCAACATCCTGCTCCTTGAGAACCTCCGCTTCCACCCCGAGGAGGAGGCTAACGATCCAGCCTTCGCAGAGGCGCTGGCTGCTCTGGCTGAGGTGTACATAAACGACGCTTTCGGCACCGCTCACCGGGCCCATGCCTCCACCGCCGGAGTGGCGGCCTACCTGCCTTCTGCTGCTGGCTTCCTTATGGAAAAGGAGGTCTCCACTATGGGGGTGGCCCTGGAGAACCCCAATCGCCCCTTCGCGGCGGTGATAGGGGGCGCTAAGGTAAGCGGCAAAATCGGTGTGCTGGAGAATCTTCTGGACAAAGTGAACGTCCTAGTCATCGGCGGCGGCATGGCATGCACCTTCCTCAAGGCTATGGGATACGACATAGGCAACTCCCTTGTCGAGGAGGACAGGGTGGCCTACGCCAAAGAGTTGCTGCACAAGGCCTGGCAGAAGAACGTGAAGCACCTTCTGCCTGTAGACGCAGTAATCGCCGACAAGATAGATCGAGAGGCCAACATTCGGACCGTGCCGATAGGAGAGGTGCCGGATGGCTGGAGCATCGTGGACATCGGGCCGGATACAGTGGAGTACTTCGCCGCCGAGCTAAAGAGTTGCCTCACCATCATATGGAACGGGCCGATGGGCATCTTTGAAATCCCCGCCTTTGCCCACGGCAGCCAGGACCTAGCCAAGGTCATAGCGGAGTGCCCCGGCGTCACCATCGTGGGCGGCGGCGAGACCGTGGCTCTGGTGACGGAGATGGGGTTAGAGGACAAATTCACCCACGTCTCCACCGGCGGTGGCGCGAGTCTGGAGTTCCTGGAGGGCCGGGAGCTGCCCGGCGTGGCGGCGCTGCTGGAGAAGTAGGCTATTGGGGATAAAGGTGGGAGTGGGCTCCCATGGGTCATATATATAGGGGTAAAAAAGGCTGAGCTATAGGGTGTGGTGCTAATATTTAAGGGAAGGCGGTAAAGTGCAGGCTGAGGTTCACCGTCGCCGCTCCATACGGTTGCCCGGCTACGACTACAGCCAGGTTGGGGCCTATTTTGTCACGGTTTGCACTTACAAGCGAGCGGTGCTGTTTGACGATCCCCGGTATCAAGGCATAGTTACGAGAACGTGGTGTGACCTTCCAAACCATTATCCTCAGATCGTGCTTGATGTATATGTTGTTATGCCCAGCCATATTCACGGAATAGTTTTAATTAAGGACGATGATCCCGTAGGGGCAGGTTTCAAACCTGCCCCTACAACAGTCGGCCGCGCCTCTACGTCAAATATAAAGCATCATGGTTTGCCTGAGATCGTTCGTGCATTTAAGACCTTCTCTGCTCACAAAATAAACGTCCTCCGCCGTAGCCCAGGTGTTCCTTTGTGGCAGAGGAACTATTACGAACATGTGGTGAGAGATGAGGCGGAGTTGAACCGTATCCGAGAGTATATCAATGGAAATCCACTTAGATGGGATAACGATCCGGACAACCCATACAGTATTGGCATTAGTCGGGTAGAGGTTGAGATGAGGAACATCCTCAGCAAGAGTACTCCCTCAGGCCAGTTGAGAAACACTAAACTAGCAGAAAGGACGGTATTATCCTAATGGCTAACTTTCAACTAATGCGCGAACTCTCCGTTCAGACCCCCTCTAAGATCGTGATGTACATCATCGACGGACTGGGAGGGTTGCCCGGGCCAGAGGGGGCATCGGAGCTGGAGTGCGCTAACCTGCCCAACCTGGACCGACTGGCGGCAGAGTCCACCTGTGGGTTAATCCAGCACGTAGCCCCGGGTATCACCCCGGGCAGCGGTCCCGGCCACCTCTCCCTCTTCGGCTACGACCCTCTGGAGTACGACATCGGACGGGGAATACTGGAGGCCTTGGGCTTGGATATGGAGGTGAGAGGCGGCGATATGTGCGCTCGAGGGAACTTTTGCACCGTGGACAGCGATGGCATTCTAATCGGTCGTCGCGGCGGCAGCAACCCCGTTGAGCGCCTAGCCACAGAGACCAACGTCTCTTTAGCCCGCCTTCTCTCGGATGTATCCATCCCTGGCCTCACCTTCGAAATCAAGTCCGGTCAGGAGCATCGATTCGCCGTGGTATTTCGGGCGGCCAACCTGGAGGATGACCTGACGGACACCGACCCCCAGCATGAGGGTGTCCCCCCCAGATCTGTGGATGCAAAGAGTTCTAAGGCCGGAAAGACCGCAGAGATGGTCAATCGATTTATAGCCCTGGCTAGGGAGCGTCTGAAGGACCGGGACCGGGCCAACATGATCATGCTCAGAGGGTTCTCCAAGCAGCCGCCTCTACCCCAGTTCGGCGATATCTATAAGCTGAAGGCTGCGGCCATCGCCAGCTACCCCATGTACCGAGGCCTTTCTAAGCTCCTGGGAATGGAGGTGGCCACCACGGGGTCTAACCTGGCGGCTCAGGCACAGACTCTCGCCGAGCGATATTCTGAATATGACTTCTTCTTCTTCCACTTCAAAAAGGCCGATGCTGCGGGAGAGGACGGGAACTTTGAGG
>JAENIT010000006.1 GCA_016844365.1 Dehalococcoidia bacterium | reverse complement strand
ACTATTGCAACAGTAGTTCTGTTGTGAGACAATCTTCTGACCTATGCAAATTAGGTATGCCCGTGTTTCGACAGAAGAGCAAACTCTCGAACTTTAAAGGAGCGCGCTGACTGAAGCAACTTGCTCCCGCATCTTCACCGACGTAGCAAGCGGGGCGAACACTGATCACCCTGGCCTAACTGAAGCGCTTCGGAAGGTCGCTCCAGCATCTCATCGAAACTATCAGTGACCTCAAGCAGCACCAAGTCAGCTCAGTCGGTAGAGCACGCGACTGAAAATCGCGGTGTCGGCGGTTCGATCCCGCCCCTCGGCACCAACTCGCTCAACTAGCAAACAACGGTAAAGGGCCTTGGCTTTATTGCCGGAGGCCCCTTACTTTTTAACCAGGCTGGTCGGTCAAACAACTGTCTCAGCACACGAGAAGGCGATGTCACATCCTTGCACCCTCCTCGGCCAAGACAGTATTAGGGCCACTGGTGGTCTTGCCTCCTATTGAAAGTAGTCGGCCTCTCTGCCAGGGAGTACCCAACGTAGGGAGGAGCCACCGGTCCAGCCCAATCCATCCGGCGTTTTTCCACGCCAGGATTAACAGCATTCCCACCGCCATCAACATGGCGTTTGTGCTGGCTGCTCCCGCCATGACGAAGTGCCAGTTCATGAATAGCCCTCCAAAAGCTGCTATCCCGGTGAGAGACCCAAGGATCAGGGCGATGCCTACCCCTATCTCGGCAAAAACGACCAGCTTGGCGAACCAGGGGTAATGGCCTCCCTCAAGGAGGGACTGGAGAAAAGCCCGATACCAGTCATAGGCTACGGCAGGCCGCCCCTGCTCTGGGACCACCACGGCTCGCTGCCAAAACTTCTGGAGAGCTACGCCATTTTCCATCCAGGCTGGGTCACCGAGCTTATGCCAGCCAGCTTCCAACCACTGCCATCCCAACCAGATTCGCACTATCAACCACACCCACCCCGTTCGCGGATCGCCAAAGAGAAGCTGGGCGATCGGCGGGTCGTGAAACAGGATTCTTTCACGTTTTAGCATTTCAAGACCTCCTGTTCTTGCCGTGTTTATTGTCCTTCCAATTCAATGTTACCAGGGGAACCGTGAAGAAATCGTGATTAAAAGACCTCTTCCGTGAGTTTTTCGTGAAGACTACCGTGTAGCCCGATGGCTTGACGGGTCAGTGGTAGAAACAGTCAGTCTGGGGATGATGCGGTGAATCTCGTGGTCACAGCGCCCAAGGCTAGTCCCACTACAGCCAGCGTGGCGGCCACAGCTATGCTCATCCAGCCAGTGAACAGCAGAAGCCATCCGCACACTGAAAGCGCTAGCCCCGGGAACAGAAGATCAGCAACTCGCCTCATGGGAGAAGCCTCGATGTTATTCCGAAGGGTGAGCCAGGGGAGACTGGCATTGGTCAGCATGAAGCTGGATAACACAGCGGCATTCGTAAGGGCAGCGACTTTAGCCAGATCGCCTAGAAGAACCAGCATCGCCGCTATCCCCAGCGCCACCGCCGTGGACCTCACAGGAATGCCCCTAGCGCCCACAACCCCCAGCCCGTGAGGGAGCACACCAGCCGAGGCCATACCGTATACAGAACGAGCGGCTGAGGCTAGGAGCAACAGCACAGTATTTGCCGTGGCGGCAAGGGCCATAAAGCTGATGACCATGTCGGCCTTGGAGCCCAATACCCGTCCCGCAACCAGAGCCAGAGGCGCATCTGAGGAGCTGAGGTCCCGCCAGCCTACGACAGCTATCGCGGATAGGGAGACAGCGATGTAGATAGCAGTGCTCACCACCAGAGACACAAAAAGAGCCCTTGGCAAGTCCCGCTCGGGTTGCCGCATCTCTTCAGCAAAGTTCCCAAGCTCATCAAAGCCAAGATAGGCAAAAAAGATCAGGGAGACTGCGCCCCACACCCCTCCCATGCCCATGGGCGCTTCTACAAAGTCCGCTTTGGGCCAAAAAGGAAGGCCTATGACTGCGATAACAAGTAGGCCCGTCGCCTCTATGAAGGTCAACACGATTGCTAGGCCCACGGATTTTGAGATGCCGATGTACAAGGCCACTGCGACGATAACCAGGAGCCCCAGGGAGTTGAGAATCAGCGGCGTCCCTATGATGTGCGCGAGATACCCGCCAAAGCCCAGACACACAGCCGCAGCGGCCAACATGTCAGCTGCCAGCATCAACCAGCCAGCGACGAAGCCAACCCTGGGGCCAAAGGCCATAGCCGTGTACTGGAACTCAGGGGAGTCCTTGGGCCTCATGGACCCCAGCCGTGCGTAGGAGTACGCTGTCAGCGAGGCGGTCACTCCCGCCAATAGGAAGGCCAACCACAGGGCGTTGCCCGCAAGTCCTGATGCGGGTCCTACTAACGCATAGACGCCGGCACCAAGAATGACGCCAACCCCAGAGAGGGAGACCTGCCACAGGCTCAACTCCCTACGCAAAACCTTAGCCCCAGGCTCCACTCCTTGAGACTCACTACTCACACCGTCACCTTCTCTCATCTATGCACAAGCCGTTTTCCCTCAATAGCGCTCATATCTAAGCAAAACCCCACGAGTACAGGGTGACGGTGACGCTATCGAAATAACTCTGAAGACGGACCACACTGCCGTAGATGGCGTGAGCGTCATTATGTTTTGCAACAAAAGGGCCATCTCACCTTCCACCTTGAGATGGCCCTTACACCAACTAGCGAGATACGCTAGGACATGGAATCTTTGGACACCACGCGAACTCAGTCGTGTCTAGTACTCAAACCACTCGTTGTACCACTTGTCCAGGAGAAGCTCCATAATCGCCAGGTTATGGGGGTCTCCTTGAGGGTCTTTCACGTGCCCTGTGAGCACAGCACTCTTAGTGAAGCCCAGCCGCTCTGCCAGGTTAATAGCCTCGGACTCAACGCCCTCCACTAGCTCCATAACCACTAGCTCCAGCCCGCGATTGTGGGCCACCTCAACAAGCTCCGTCACCATCTTAGTACCCAGACCCCGACCCCTGAACTCCGCGCCTACAGAAATCCGAATCTCTCCCGCGTGCTTCCTTGAGCCTGGCCTCTTGTGGTGCAGAGTCGCATCGGCCACGATCCTACCGTCCGTGATGGCCAGAAGAGGGAGGATTCTAAAGTAATTGATATTGCGAGACCAGTGTCTGATAACTTCTTGGGATGTCACATCATCCTTCAGGTAGAAGCGATCCTCCTCAGGAAGGAGACGGAAGAATTCCAAAAGTGCCCTCTCGTCCACCGACTCCATGGGTCGTAGCGTGATCTGTGTGCCGTCCCGCAACTCGATCTGTTTCGGGTAAGTAGATGCGAATACTGCAGTAGTCATGCGTTGCTCCTTTCTTTGGATGGACCATAATTGCCCCATTCAGTCCATAGTTTAGAGCGGGATGACGACATGCTCATACGCCTCTGCACTGGGAAGGAACCATTAGAAGTCATACCAATCCTTGTACCAGCGGTCCACGGAGAGCTCCAGGATGACCAGATTCTGGGACTTACCCTGTTGGTCCTTTACATGGTTAGGCAACACTGCGCTCCTATGGAAACCGAGACGCTCTACCATGCCAATGGCCTTGGCCTCCATACCCTCCACTAGCTCAATAGTCACTATTTCCAGCCTCCGGAGGTAGGCAACCTCTATAAGTTCCCTCACAATTTTAGTGCCCAAACCCTGGTTCCTGTACTCAGGATCCACAGATATCCGGATCTCTCCAATGTGCCTTCTACCACCTGGTCTCTTCTGATGCAGAGTCGCATCGGCTACTACCTTACCGTCAATAATAGCCAATAAGGGGTATGTCCTGAAGAAGTTGATGTTCTTAGCCCAGTGGCTAATAACATCCACGGATGTCACGTCGTCCTTTAAGTAATAGCGATCCTCTTCGGGAATCCGGCGGAAGAAGTCCAGGAGCGCCTTCTCATCTGTTTCCTCCATAGGCCTCACGGTGACCAATTCACCGTTAAACAGCATGATCTGCTTCGGATAGCCAGCGGAGAACACCCTGGTCATGCTTTCATCCCGTATTATCTCGGCCATTCATTCCTCCCGTTTTTATTAGAAGCTAATAGCTTCCGGTGGTCTAGAACTGCCACTAATCCTACCACTTACCCAGCTGCATCTCAAGTATTGCCATGTCCCGGGGTTTCGCTTGCGGTCATTGACGTACTCGCGGAGTGGACACTCTAACAAAGGCCAATAGTTCACCCACTTCAATGGCCCATTTCTAGCCCTACCCCGCAAGTTCCGACGCCACGCGTTCCAGACCACCCTAGTGAGCGAAGTTCAGAATCTCCCTCATCATCTCAGTACCCTGGCCCTTCTCGCGGAAAACGGGACCCACCACAATATGTATATTAAATACATGGCCCTTGGCGCTCGCCATTCTGCAGTGTAATGTCCCATTAGCCTCTACTCAGCCGTCGATAGGGATGAAGGAGGCGGAGATCGAACTCGATCGTAGTCAAGAACCTCCGACAATTGCCTCATCACTACCGGAGATGCCACCCCTTCCTTGAGATAATGCCTGGCTTCTTGCGGTACTTGGAGGAAGCACTCCAATATCTTTGCCTCACTCTCCTCGACTATAGGACGAATGGTAGCCTTAGAGCCATCAAATAGTGTCTTCTCCTTGGAGTAAGCCGTGAGCCTGTAAGGGTGGGTAGAAACGGATTTTAGACCCATGCTAGAACCTCCTCGTTCTGTTCTCGTCTTAAGTCGGCTAGGTCTCATCTGAAACTCGCATCCTATCCGATCACAATTCCATACTACATCTACCAACGTGATAAAGGTGTGAAGAAGAGTACACAGAGTATGAGGATTTTGTGAACAAAACCCAGGGGATAGACCAAGCGTTGATTGAAGACTCCTTCCAACCTCCTATATAATGGCTTCGGTAAATGGATTACTCGGATGTGACGGAAGTTATGGTCCCTGCACACCTACCACTACGAGAAGCCGCAGCACAGCTTGGCGTACACCCCAACACATTGCGTAGGGCTGTGCGTCGTGGCTTATTGTCGCCCATCACTCCTCCGCTCGTAAGTCGCCTCAGTTTCAGCCCAGACGAGCTAAGTCGTTACGTGAGCAAGCGCCAGCAAAATAATGGGGGCTACAGTGCCAAAAATAGGATGGTAGCTGAGGCGTTCCTCCGCGCGACTCTTCTGGTGACATCGGAGTTGCGGCCAGACGTGGCGCTCCGACGCCTGGTTGAAGCAGCGAGGCGGCTTGTGGGGGCGAGTTATGGGGCGCTGGGAATCATGGATGACGAAGGGCGAATCCGGCAATTTTTCACTACCGGGCTCAGTCGGAGCCAGCGACGAGACATGGGACCATTGCCAGAGGGCAAGGGGCTTCTGGGCACACTGTTCCAAGAATGCAAGAGTCTGCGGATCTCGGATATGTCCCAGGATACCCGATCTCGTGGCTTCCCTCCAAACCATCCCCCCATGAAGAGTTTTCTAGGGGTTCCTATAGTCAGCGGAGGGAGAAACGTTGGCAACATATATCTAACCGACAAACAGGGCGCGACGGAGTTTTCCCCAGAGGATCAGAGCCTCATTGAGAACCTGGCAAAGTACGCGGCCGTGGCCATCCAGAACGCCAAGCTGTATCAAAGAGCTAAGGACCACGCGCAGCAATGGCAAATCCTGAGTAACATCGCCCGCCTTATCGTATCATCGCTGCAGTCACGCTCTGTACTTAGGCAGGTAGTGAAAGCAGCTCGTCACCTTTTACGGGCTGATGTGGCTTGTATAGCTTTACTTGACGGGGAAGAGACACTACGTATAGCCTCGTGGAGCGGCCTTAAGACCCAGCGGATGCGCAAACTGCGCTTTAACCGTGACCAAGGGTTGGGTGGAGCCGTTCTGGTGGGAGGGGAACCCTTAGTAGTTAAGAACTATGCTACAGACGATAGGCTGACAGCGTCGCTCAAGGATGAAGTGGGAGCAGAGGGACTGGTATCTCAGGTGGCCGTGCCCTTGGAGGCTCGACAGCAACAACTGGGAGTACTCTATGTTGGAACCCGAAACGCTCGAGACTTTGGCTCCGAGGAAGTAGAGCTCTTGCGCCAACTGGGATCTCTGGTAGCGCTGGCCGTGGGCAACGCCCAACTCTATGAAGCCGAACGAGCCGCCCATCTTGAGGCTGCCGGAGCGGAAGCGCGCCTCCGTGCAGTGATAGCTCACCTGCCCGAGTCGGTGCTGCTTATCAACCCCAAGCGTAAGGTAGTCCTGGCGAACCCCGCAGCGGCGCGCATTCTGCTGGGTAGGGAAGATGCCCATTTAGATGGGAGACAGTATCCCTTTGGACTGAAATTCCTCCACACCGACGGCAGAGCCATGGAGTATGCGGAGACTCCAGCAGGCCGTTGCCTTGCCGGACAGGGTCCCTGCTTGGGGATTGAGCTCATAGTAGAGAGAAGAGACGGTACGCGCGTACCATTGTTAGTCAACTCTGCGGCCATAACTGCCGCCGACGGCGTGATAAGCAGCGTGGTGGTGGTTCAGCAGGATATCTCCAGGCTCAAAGAGGTGGAGCAACTGAAAGAGGACTTCTTATCCATGATAACCCATGACCTAAAAAGTCCTCTCACAACCATTAAAGTCCTGGCTAGCAGCATAGGCATGGAGACACAGTCGGATAGTGTTACGGTCCCTGTTGAATGGGGTAGGACCATTGAGATTGAGACGGACCGGCTCACAGATCTAGTCAACAATCTGTTGGACATGTCCCGCACCGAAGCCGGAGCCATGCCCTTGGATCGAGAGGAGTTCCATATATTAGACCTGTCTACTGAATGTGTCCAACGGTTTCAGAGAGAGTCTAACCAGGGAATGCACATGGTACACTTGGACGTGCCGGTGGACCTACCCCTAGTTTTTGCAGATTTCAACCAGATCCAGCGAGTCATCTTAAACCTGCTCAGCAACGCTGCGAAATACTCGAACGATGGAACAGAGATATGGATACGTGCCCGTCTTAGTGCCGACGGCGACGCCCTAGTGGTTGCGGTAGAAGATCAGGGAGTGGGAATCCCTAGCCGAGATCAGGAACGGATCTTTGAGAAGTTCTACCGCAGTCCTCATCAGCTCGGCGGACGACGGCAGGGATCGGGTTTGGGTCTGGCTATCTGTCGAGCTTTGGTCGAGGCCCACAGCGGTCGCCTTTCGGTGAGAAGCCAGCCCGGCACGGGTTCTGTGTTCTCTTTCACACTACCCCTGGGAAACAGTTGATGGAATGAGAGGAGGCACTGTTGACGGAAGATAAGGTGCTCCTTGTGGATGATGACGCCCAGCTTCTGACCTTTGTATCCCGTCAGTTGAAACTCCACGGCTATACAGTGGAGCTAGCGCGCAACGGGAGTGAGGCCCTGGACCAAGCGGCTGAGACGCTACCCGACCTTATCATCCTGGATATTTCCATGCCGGTCATGGACGGTGTGGAAGCCCTGAGGAGGTTGAGGGAATGGGGAACCATGCCCGTTATCGTGCTATCGGCCCGGGACGAGGAGCACCTAAAGGTGCAAGCGCTGGACTTAGGGGCCGATGATTATCTTACCAAGCCATTCAGTATCTCCGAGCTCCTGGCCCGAGTGCGAGCCCATCTTCGCCGTACCCAAACCAGCGCCCAGTCCGACTCTAGAGATTTACCAGTCCTCAAAGGAGACGACCTGGAGATCGATCTGAACAGACGCCGAGTCAGCCGAGGCAGCAAAGAGATACCACTCACCAAGACGGAATACGAGATACTCCACGCACTGGCTATAAATGCCGGTAAGACCTTGAGCCACCGCCAGCTCCTCCAAGCTGTGTGGGGACTAGAGTACGGGGAGGAGACCGAGTACTTAAGGACATTCATCAAGCAGTTGCGCCGAAAATTGGAGGCAGACCCAGCACGTCCCAAACTCATCCTTACTCAGCCGGGCATGGGCTATCGCCTGGTTCTTGCCGACTCTACTACCTAACCCTCCTCGTAATGGGAGCCCACTCCTTTCCGCCTCTCTAGCTCCGCCCCATCCATAATCCTCACAGAATCCTCACGGGTTATTATTATTGTTTCACGCTTTCCTCACAGGGATTACTGTATTCTGCCGCTAGAGGCGTGAACGATGCGATTGCTAGACTATACCCATACACCCCAGAACATACTGATGATTGAGGACGACCGAACGTTGTCAGATGTGCTGGCAGAAGAGCTTCGGAGCCAGGGTTGGATAGTGCGCCAAGCCTATACCTGCGCTGAGGCCAGAGACTTGCTTCCAGGAGCATCACTAAGCCTCCTGCTCTTGGACATTAATCTCCCCGATGGTAACGGCTTGGCCCTCCTTAAAGAGATCAGGGAACTCCATCATCTGTCAGAGGTCATGGTTGTAGTTATGTCATCTTCGCCAGTAGCAAGGGCAGAACTTAAACACCACCAGGTAGGGGCGTTTCTTGCCAAGCCCTTCAGCTCGCAGCAGTTGGTCACAACCATCAATGGGCTCTTCAGTGGAGAGCGCCAATGAGGGTGCACTATTTAACGGGAGGTGAAGACACCATGGTGAGCAACTGGCAGACTCTTGATCTACCCTCGCAGCACACTGGTCGGCCCATAGCATTAGCTGTGGTCGGAGACGTCGAACTGGGTGAGCAACTCACAGAGGCTGGTGGTAGAGCCGGCTTTTCTATGCTGGTCTCCCACGATGTGAGTGCAGCTCTTGACGTTCTAAGGGCTGAGCCAACCAGCGTAGTGATCCTGGACGTTGACAGCTCTTGGGGGTGCTTGAGCAAAACTTTCGAGCAGATAAGAGAAATATCGCCTAAGAGCACCCTTGTCCTTTTAATAGGCTGCTGGGATGTCAGAGCGACAGAGATCCCTAAGAGCTGTCACCACTTCCTGTACAAACCCATCAGACCAAAGGAAGTAGAGGATCTATTGGTTTCTCTGACCGAGAGCTTTGGTAATGGACATCTCTCAGCATAGGGCAGTTAACAGTCCTGACAGTAAAGTGAATCCCAGGCATAAAGCATTGTAAAGGAGGTTCTAGGATGGTTTGGTATAAGAGTTGCCCGAAGTGCCATATAGGTGACCTCATGCTAGAGAAAGATCCCTTTGGCTGGTACCGCCAGTGCGTGCAGTGCGGTTACCTAGAGGACCTGGCCACCGCTAAAGTGGCTGCCTTGGTACGAGAGCCGGTTGGCGCTACCAAACAGGCTGCCTAAAGGTCGGAGATGGTGATCAGTTCCTGTTTAGTTAAAACGTATCTGAAAGGAGGACGACCATGTGGGGACATATGATGGGACCGGGTTGGGAGTGGGGAGCCGGCGGCGGATGGTGGATGCTGCTAATGGGAGGATGGAACCTGCTGTTCTGGGGAGCCATCATCGCGCTTATAGTATGGGCGGTGAGACGGTTCACCCAGCCACCAGAGGATCGCCATCCCAATCCCATTGATATCGCCAAAGAACGGCTGGCGAGAGGGGAGATAACCCTGGACCAGTTTGAACAGATCCGGCAGGTCATGGCCCCACGGTAGGCGTACCCCAACAATCATAAGGAGGCATTCTGTGCTACACAGCATCCTAGTTCCATTGGATGGTTCAGATATCTCTGAGCAAATAATTCCCGTAGTGGAGAGATTAGCCACAGGGCTAAAGGCCTCAGTGACCCTTATTCATGTGGTAGATACAACGCTCCCCTCCACCAAGATCGAAGCAGACCATCGCGATCAACTCCAGCGGATAGTGGAGGAGGAAAAGGGTAGGGCACGTGACTATCTTCTTACAATTGAAGCGCGATTGAGAGAGCAAGGGATCGCCACCTCTAGCGAGGTGATAGCCGGTTACCCAGCGGAGATGCTAGTGTCCCATGCCCACACTCAGTCCATGGGCCTGATAGCGATGAGCACCCACGGGCGCTCCGGTTTTGGACGCTGGTTGGTGGGCAGCGTGGCGGACCGAGTCCTGCGTACGTCCTCTATCCCCGTACTGTTTTTCCACCCCAAGGAAGAGAAGGCCTCTAGTGGGCCAAGATTGCGTAGGATACTCCTCCCTCTGGACGGCTCGCCTCTAGCCGAGCAGTCCATACCATTTGCAGTGCTCTTGGCCAAAGCCATGGACCTGACGCTGGTATTAGTAAGAGTCGCACCCTCATACCCCTTCTATTTCTCTGATTCCTACTCCTTGTCCGGCGCGGAGCTCATGGTTGAAGCATGGGAGGCTCTGGAGAAAGAGGCCTCGGACTATCTGAGCAGGATCCTCAATGGACTGCAACAAAATGACCTGATCCTTGGATCTCGCGTTTTCCGCGGAGACCCCGCCACAAAGATCATCGATCTGGCCAAAGAGTTTGAGGATAATATTGTGGTGATGAGCACCCATGGACGTTCGGGGCTAAATCGCTCTATACTGGGCAGCGTGGCAGATAAAGTGGTGAGGAACTCAGGGAGTCCGGTGTTGTTGATAAGGGTGTCATAATAACGACGAAAAAAGATAGGAGATTGCATTTTATACATGGGCGAGCAAGGGCTGGTAGGCTACAAGAAAATCCTCGTTGCTACAGACGGCTCGGAGTGGGCTAAAGCAGCCACCAGAGAGGCCATTTGGTTAGCCCAAAGAATCGAGGCTGAGGTCGTGGTAGTCTATGTTGTGGACTCCCACGGGGCGTTCCATTTAGGCATACATGCCTCAGAGGCTCGATCCGAGATGCTGGCGGAGGGCCGGGTTGCTTTACGCCACGTCTCAGAAATCGCATCTGGACTTGAGGTCAATATACGGACGGAGCTGCTAGAAGGGGACCCGAAAACAGTTATAGTGGACTACGCTGCCCAAGAGGGAGTAGACTGCTTGATTATCGGATCCCACGGCGCTAGCGGAATAGAGAAGGCACTGCTTGGCAGTGTTTCCACCTACTGCGTCAATCATGCCCCTTGTCCAGTCCTGGTGGTAAAACCAAAGGTCGTGAGGAGTGCCCACGTTTAGGCACTAGAGCAGCCCGCCGTAAAGTCTGAGTTACGGCGGTATTCTGCGTATGTGGCCATCGCGGCCATCGCCCGAACCGCCCGTTCTGGGTAAGCGTAGACCGGCACTTTGGCCCTCTCAAGCATATCCCGGCCCCTGGCCACAGCCAGGCCACCCATGTAGACTGCCATCACCGGCTTTTCAGACATCCTAGTTAAATGGATAACTACCCTGGCAGTAGCTTCAGGCTCTGAGACCACCTGAG
>JAENIT010000112.1 GCA_016844365.1 Dehalococcoidia bacterium | reverse complement strand
GTTATTCATAACCTGCATTGCCGCCTCCTCCGCCTCTCGCAGAGCCCGCATCACTGGTTCTCCCCCTCTGTTGGCACTGCACACCTCTATAAGGCACTGCTCAAGCTGCACCAGGGCGTGGCTTTTCACGGCGTATATAGGGATCCCTGACGCCTCAGCGTCTCGTAAGGTCTGGGGCTTGCGCCGATAATAGTGTCTAAGGGTAACAAGGGCGTCGCTGTCTTCCAATCTGTCCACCAATGTAATGGGCATCTGGGTGGCCCGTATGGCCTGGCTAATCCTGGCGCGGCTTAGACCGAATGGGTAAACCTTGACACTCCTAACGACCCCGGGTTCAGGCTGAGAGGTGCCGCCATTGCGAGCTGGCCTAGATTGCCTCCTAGCTCCAACGGCGGTTACTTGGCCATCTGTCCCCAAGTTTCTCACCTCAGGTTGCACCTGGTTGCCCCTAAGAATGGTATCTACTATGGCGGCCACATCGGGATGAACAGCCACCTGGTTCCAACCCTGGATCTCCACCACAACATCGAAGGTTGGCGGAGCCTTCCGCTCTAGGATGGACTTCTGGGTGCCCCGGCGGCGGGCCTCCTCGTCCCCCAGGGTCACCGACTGTATGCCTCCCACCAGGTCTGAGAGGGTAGGGTTCATCAGCAAGTTTTCAAGGGTGTTGCCATGGGCTGTGGCTATTAGCTGTACGCCCCTTTCCGCTATGGTCCTTGCGGCGGCGGCCTCCAGCTCCGTACCCATCTCGTCTATGATGATAACCTCGGGCATGTGGTTCTCCACCGCCTCTATCATCACCGCGTGCTGCAAGGCGGGGGTCTTGACCTGCATCCGCCGGGCATGACCAATGGCCGGATGGGGTATGTCTCCGTCTCCCGCTATCTCGTTGGAGGTATCTACAACGATCACTCTCTTCTTCATGTCATCGGATAATACCCGGGCCACCTCCCGCAACATCGTGGTTTTGCCCACGCCGGGCCTACCGAGGAGCATTATGTTTTTGCCCGACTGGACCAGGTCTTCAATGAGTTTAACGGTCCCGTATACAGCTCTTCCCACTCGGCAGGTGAGTCCAACCACTGTCCCTTTGCGGTTTCTTATGGCTGAGATACGGTGAAGGGTTCGCTCGATACCGGCCCTGTTGTCATCTCCGAAGTCCCCTATGCGGGCCATCACATACTCGATCTCCTCCTGGGTAACCTCCCTGTCGCCCAGAATTATATCTCCATCTGGGTATCGGACTTCGGGAGGTCGCCCCAGGTCTAGCACTACCTCTAGAATATGAGTGTGGTCTTCTTTTAGGTGAATGAGATTGGTAACATGGGGGGGCAAGGTCTCCAAAAGGGCGTTAAGGTCGTCAGCAATCTCTCTCTGCATAGTTGGGGTGTGCACACTCTCCTTAGCAGAATGACGCCGTTGCTATTATGCCCTGGCAGGCGCTAGACTGGACTGGCGCACCCTTACTGCCAGTTGCTTAACCAGGGTGCAATATTCGTTTTGGCAAAGCTCAAAGTTATGCTCCGTTAGTAGAGCCTTCAGCCGAGTTTGGAATTGAGGGATTAAACACATCACTGTGGCCCTCTTTTCCATCTTGCTCAAGGCGAAATGAAGGAGCGACTCCGTAATTGCCTCCTCTACATCCGGTAGAGTCATAAGCTCAAACTGGCCTGTGTCACCGTCCTGAGCTACGCGCAGCCAGGCCCTTACCTGGCCTTCCCGCTCACAAACGTACTCCCTGCTTCTGGTTAGGCCCACGTCTTGAGCCTCCCTCCACTCCTTAAGGCTCATACCCCAAGCCACTCTTACTTCATCGGGGGTGGATATGTTGTACAAGCGGAATAGAGGATAATCGTCCGCCTTAACTCGGGGCCTCAACCCCTCCACCTTATCCCAACCCGGCTGACATATAAGGGCAGGGTTCTTTAGTGAGAATAGCTGCTCTTGGAGGAGGGGACGAAATCCAGCCTTGCGGGCTACGCCCACCAACGGGCTCTCGATGGGCAGTCTGAGGAAGACCCTCTCCGCCCCCGTATCAGCCAAATGGAGCAATAGCTGAAGCGATGTATCATCATTGTAGCCCTGGGTATCCAGAAGCAGACAGTCCACTTCCCAAGCGCTAGGGCCAGAGCGCTGGCGAGCGGATATCAGGCCGTGCATTGCGAGACCACTAACGGCCACCCAGGTGTGGCGATTGCCCTCTAAGAACAGCCATTGTTCCAGGGCAGCTCCCATAGGGAAGGGATTCCCATCTCCCTTGCCCAAAGCATACTTAGTCACGGCCTCATTCGTGGTGGCCTTACGCTCAAAAGGCACCAGCGCTACTAAGTCTGTGGGGAAAAGGACTCTTATCATCATACAGTTAAACGAGAAGCCCTAGATAATGCTAAATGCTAGACACCACGGAACTGCTGCTGAGCCTGGCCTGGCTCCCTGCAATCATCCCCAGGAAGTAGGAGTGGATGCGATGGTCCTGGGTAAGCTCAGGGTGGAAAGAGAGGGCCAGCATGTTTGCCTCCCTGGCGGCAACCGGTCTGCCATCGTTAAGAGAAGCCAGGACCTCTACCCCTAGACCCACCTTCTGAATAACTGGAGCCCTTATGAATATGGCGTGGAAGGGGTCCCCTCCCAGGGCTGGAAACACCAGATCCGCCTCAAAACTATCCACCTGCCGTCCAAAGGCGTTGCGCCGCACCTCCATATCCATGACCTTCAGGGAATCGTTCACCAGACCTATGGGCGATCTGGCCATCACAATCATGCCAGCGCAGGTTCCCATTACCGGCATCCCCTCCTTGATCCGGCTCCTCAGAGGCTCCAGAAGAGAGAACTCCACCATGAGCTGGCTTATGGTGGTGCTTTCGCCTCCTGGTATAATAACACCGTCGACGGCTTCTAGTTCCTTGGGCAGACGGACTGGCGCCGCCTCCACTTCCAAGCGACGAAGGACCTCAATGTGCTCTGCGAAATCTCCCTGTAATGCTAGGACTCCAACTCTCATATCTGCACTGTTAGGTCGCTCGTTTAAGGGTAGAGTAGCGACGGGGCATTTACTGGTAGCCTATGGAGCCGTGGCTCACCCTCGATAGCCTGGTATAAGGCTTCCCTCTCGTGCTCAGGGATGTCCTCCAGGTATAGTTCCACTGCTTCTTGGATCATAGCCTTAGCGTGCTCCTCGCTGTCTCCTTGAGTGACAACGTCATACTCAAGGCACATTGCTAGCCACTGGTCGCTCTCAGCATCCTTAAAGATGACGGCGTGAACCTCTTGCTGCGCCACTTCTACCATCCTCACCTGGCCAATTAGTATAGCCCTTCCACTAGGCGATCAAACTCTTCGCGGCTCAGGCCAGCCTGCCTCAGGATCGAGGATATCGTCTTGGGGGGTCCTGCTCTCCTTGCGATACCGGCACAGTCACGTTCCTGGTGATGCCTCTGAATAATCCCTGCAACCTGATATGGCTCCCTCGCTGTCGGACAGGTTCAATACCGACTCGTGATAGCGCCCGAATCACCTCATCGGTTGAGTAACGCCGGGGCACGAATGGTCATCTCCTGCACGATTGGGGTAGAATCAACAGGAATGAAGGCCCGATCCAGCTCTTCTGAAGTCATGTCCTCGATATGCAGTTCTACAGCTTCCTGGATCATAGCCATAGCGTGATTTTCGCTATCACCCTGTGATGCTACGTCATACTCCAGGCACCAGGCTACCCACTGGTCTCCGTCACGCCAAAGGACTACATGGACATCTTGCTGCACCATTCCTACCATCCCCTCCTGGCCAGCAGCTCCACCTCCGGCAAGGTTCTGATGTCGATGCCATGGCCTCGCCAAGACCCGTGGACGCCTCAGCGATGATACCCGGGTCCTGATAGTGCGTGGTTGCCTTGACAACCGCTTGGGCCCGCGGGGCAGGGTCGCTGGACTTGAATATGCCGGATCCTACAAAGACCCCGTCGGCCCCTAGCTGCATCATGAGGGCTGCGTCGGCAGGAGTGGCAACGCCCCCAGCAGCGAAGTTGACCACAGGGAGTTTTCCAGTCTTATGCACTTCCAGCACCAGCTCAAAGGGGGCTCCTATGGCCTTGGCCTCAGCCATAAGCTCCTCCTTTCCGAGGCTTTGGAGACGACGGATGCCATCCTGGACGGCCCTCATGTGACGCACCGCCTCCACTATGTTCCCGCTGCCGGCCTCACCCTTAGTGCGGATCATGGCTGCACCCTCGCCGATACGCCTCAGGGCCTCACCCAGGTCCCGGCAGCCGCAGACGAAGGGCACTTTAAAATCGTGTTTCCAGACGTGGTGATTCTCATCCGCTGGGGTCAGCACCTCGGACTCGTCTATATAGTCCACTCCCAGGGCCTCCAGCACCTGGGCCTCCACAAAATGGCCGATGCGACACTTGGCCATAACCGGTATGGTAACCGCGTCCATTATCTCCAGAATCTTGGTGGGGTCGGCCATTCTAGCAACTCCACCAGCGGCCCTGATGTCGGAGGGAACCCTCTCCAGGGCCATCACTGCACAAGCGCCAGCGTCTTCTGCGATTCTGGCGTGCTCTGCCGTCACCACGTCCATAATGACGCCGCCCTTTAACATCTGGGCCAAGCCTGATTTAACGATCCAAGTGCCGACTTCCATTACGCCGTCCTCCCTAGCGGATGCTGCCTTATAGAATCAGAGGTTTTTCTGCT
>JAENIT010000111.1 GCA_016844365.1 Dehalococcoidia bacterium | reverse complement strand
ATTGATATCACCGATGCTGTAAAGAGGATGGTGAAAGAGTCCGGAGTCAAAAACGGCATGGTGGTGGTGTACTCCAAGCATACTACAGCCGCGATAAGGATAAATGAGAACGAGCCGGGCCTGATCGAGGATATGGAGCGGCTCCTCTCTCAACTGTGCCCCAAGGACGCCACCTATCAGCACAATATAAACGAGCACTCTAACTACGGCGAAGACTTCATGAACGGCCACTCCCACTGCCAGCACTTTCTGCTGAGCACCAGCGAGACTATACCTGTTCTCGAAGGAGAGCTTCAGACGGGGCCTTACCAGTGCATCTTCCTGGTGGAGCTGGACCGCGCCCGGGAGCGAGAGGTGCTGGTACAGGTGATGGGGGAATAACAGGCTGCGTAACGAGTTCCCCTCCCTTCTAGGGAGGGGCTAGGGGAGGGTCGACCAGTCTCATCTGACCGTCCTAGGTTGTGAGCCTGCGATATAGGCTCACCAGCCTCCGCGGCAGGGCCTCGATGTCGCTGACCATCTCGTAGCCGATGTCCCCACACATCACCTTCAGGTAGTCGTGACCCTCTCTGTCTACGGAGAGGCAGAAGGGGACTATATTTCTGGCCTTGGCCTCGTTGAGAGCCATCTTGGTGTCGTGGACGGCGTATTCCCGCTCCTCCAGGGTGAAGTACTCAGAGGATAACCCGCCGCTGCTGTCGACCAGGCGCTGGAGGCTGGCGGGCAGCAAGTCAAGATTGTAGGGCAAGCCTCCGTAGTCCCGGTCCTGGGGGCGACCGTCGCTGAGTAGGATAAGGATTTTGGTCTTGGCTTCCTCCCGTTCCAGCTTCCTAATGGTGTGGCGTATGGCTGGCCCCATCCTAGTCCCCTGGACGGGCGTTATCTTGTCGATACGCCGGGCCACGGCGTCAGAGAAGGGCTCATTGGTGTCCTTGATTATGTAGAACTGAACGTCTTCTTTGCCGGACCCCGAAAATCCATAAATACCGTAGGTGTCTCTAATCTGCTCCAGCGCCTCAACGAAGAGGACCAGGCTCTGTTTTTCGATGTCGATGATGCGCTTGGGAGAGCGCCCTAGAGATTCTTCTCCCTCCTGAGTGGATCGATTTAAGTGCTCTATACGCTCGTCCGTGGAGAGGCTCATGTCCAAAAGCACGGCGACGGCCACGTTTCGCTCCATCTTCCGCCTTCGCCAGTAGATCTTATCGTTCGGCGTGTTACCCATGGAGCGTTCGACCACTGACTCCACTACAGCGTCCAGGTCAAACTCCTCTCCATCCAGCCGGCGCTTGTCCTTGCCCAGGTGCTCCGGCCGCAGCATCTCGAACTGGCGGCGGACTCCGTTAACCAGCCACTGGTAGCTGTGGACAGCCTGCTCGTAGAAGCCCCCTTCACTCTGCTGGAGGACCCTCTGGCGCACCTGGCACCACTGGGGTCTGTAGGCTTTAGCCCGGAAATCCCACTCGTCGTAGCGGAAGGTATGCACCTCCCCCTCGCCCAGGTTCGTCATTGCGCTGACGGGACCGTGGAGGTCAGGCCCGCCTTTGAGCATCCTGAGGATTCCCATGATATAAGTGCTAACGGTAAAGTCGCCGGCCTCGGCCTCCTCGCCATAGATAGCCCCCTCGTTGTCGTAGACATCCAAACTGGCTAACAATTCTTCAAGGGCCTCTATAATTAGCTTCATGCTCTGGTTTTGGCTGGCTTGTCCTTCATTCTCCATTCCTTTAAGATGGGCCTCACTCTGGAGACGCAGCAAGGTCTGCACCACCTCCGGCCTCAGGTCACCCCGGTGCCCCACTGGGGGAATTCCCGCGTAGTCCATCTCTTCTTGGTCCTCCAAGCCCTGGTTGGCAGCCAGGAATGCGGCGACCAAGGCATCCAAGTCCTCATTCTCAAGCTGGTACTCAGCGCCAGAGAGGTCCACGAGGCTCCACTGGTCTTTGGGGATTGTCTGCTGGGTTATGTTAGGGACCTGGCACATGAGCACGTAAAGGCGTATGGCGACCTCTGTAGCGTCCTCCACCGTGGACTCATCATCAGTCATCAAGTTAAGGATGCCGGCAGCCGTCATCATAAGCGGCGCGTAAGGATTGGGAATGGGGAAGGGAGCGCTTTCGTCCAGGCTCAGTCGCATTAAAGTCTCTACCATGGCCTCACGGAGATTTAGCTCCCCCAAAGGAGGGCGCTTGCTTACCGCATTGTCCTGGCTGCGTCTAAAAGCTCCCCTGATTCCCCGGTACTCCGTTTTGACTCTGTGGTCGGTCCTGGTGTCCTCAGTGATTGTGAATAGCTCTCTAGCAAGCCGGCGCGCGGTGAAGAGATCGAAGTAGCGATCAAAATCGACAGGGTAGTCCTTGTCCTTCCCCAGAGCCTCGGCTAGTCTGGGTCGCAGACTTCTAATGATAGCGCCATCCTTGTAGAAGGAGAAGTCGAAGGTGTTGAACTCCAGGTGGGCCGCTTGGTGCGTGGTGAGGACCTTGTACCCCTCGAAGTTTGCTTCCTTTGTGGCATACTCTCCCATCCGAGAGGGGGCGAAGATGGCCGAGCCCTGGTATGGTATCTGCTCCACCAGGGCCCATCCCGGCCCCTTCTCCGCAAGCTCTTCGGAGGCCAGCACCACCATACTCTTACCCATGAGAGCCTGACAGTACAGTCGCAGCACTTCACGGACATCCTGCAATTCCACCGCAGGAGTCAGGGATTGAATATATTCCAGGGCCTCTTTTGATTCCAATCGGAAGTAGTTGATCCCTGCGGCCTCCTGGTCGGCTAACAGATCTAATCCGCGCTGACCCCAGCTCTCTAGCATAGCCGTATCCAGTTTCTCAATCAGAGACGGGGCGGTCTTCAGGAACTCTCGGGAGGCGGGTAGCGATAGCACAGCGATCTTGCTGGAGATGCGGGCCATCATTCCTGCTTGGCGTCCGATGAAGAGGGCGGGAGTGCGCGCTACCAGGCTGAGATATGTGGCCAGGTTCCGGGGCGCCCAGCGCGACAGGTTGACCACCGAATCCAAAAACTCATCCCGATGGTCGCCCTCCATTTGAGTATAGGCCAAGGTTCCCACGTCGAAAAAGTGCCTGATGGAGGCCAGGTTGGTGCTTGCCAGCAGATCGGCGGTGTCCAAAAAGCCGGACAGGTAGGGACCATCCACCTTTTCGAAGATGGTGGCGGCCAGGTTGAGGATATCAACGGCCAGATCGTTAGACCACTTGCCAAGAAGAGCCAGAAGCACTGACAGTTGAGCGGCATCATGGAATGACGAGCCTTTCACCAGCCTGGGGCTGTACTCAAAGAAGCGAGAGGTCAAACTCCCGTCTGTTCCCACTTCTCGGTAGAGGTTTCTTCCCATCTCAGCCCATTGGTCCAGGGTGGTGAAAGTGAGGGAAGGGCCCATCAGGGGGCTGGCTCTGAAGAAGGAGGCCGCTATAGCGCAGGAGTCCTCACTCATTTCAGCGCCCAGGCGCGCCCACCTGAGGAACCCCCGAGCGCTTAAGCTCTCCACAAGGGACATGGAGGCCTTGAAGTACTCCTCTGTGGCGTCTTTGGCGTGAGGCCCCCTACGGTATATGGTAACCCCATCTCGAGACCAGGCGGCCAGACTCCTCGGGCTGAGGTGGGAGCTTACAGTGGAGTATGCCGCGCTAAACGTGGCCAGAACTGAGGGGGAACCGCTAAGCTCTCTCTGTATATTATCGCGCATGGTATTCACCACACTGCTAATTTTTCAATCGGGCTAGCTAGATATTAGCTGGCTTAGGCGGCTATGTAAAGCAGAAACCCGCAATTATTTCAAAACTTCCTCCAGGCCTCCCCGCCACGCCCTATCCATCTCATCCACGGAGAGATGTATAGAGTCCCCGACCGTCAGTTCCTCGCCGTTGACCATGCCTAATCTCACCAGGGGCACTTCAGCCTCAGCCGCCAGAGTCACTAGCTCCGTCAAGCGATGTGCTGCCACTGATA
>JAENIT010000110.1:2897-6877 GCA_016844365.1 Dehalococcoidia bacterium | reverse complement strand
GGCAAACCCGCACCAGGCTACCCAATCGCCTCCTTCACAACATCTCTTTGACCATAGAGACCGTAGCTCGTATGATATATCTACTGTCTCTGCCTGCTCATCGACTGGATATTGCAGACAGACAACTGATGGCCCGAACCTGAATCCGTGCCCCACAAAAGGAGTTTTTCATGCGTGAAGAGATAGAGGCGGCCCTAAAGGGCCACAACGCCGACTACATAGAGATCCGCCTGGAGGATAGCGCCTCCACCCGCATCTCCTACCGAGGCCGAGAGCTGGAGGACATCGGCAAGAGCACGGGTCAGGGAGGCAACGTGCGGGCCCTGGTGAACGGAGGATGGGGCTTCGTGAGCTTCAATAGCGCCGAGAACCTCAAAGCGAAGGTGGAGCTGGCGGTAAGCGAGGCCCGGCTGGTGGGCAGTGAGAAGAGTCAACTTGCCCCCGTGGAGCCAGTGGTGGATATTGTGCCGCCGCTTCTCAAGAAAGACCCTGCGACGGTCCCGTTGGCCGAAAAGAAGCGACTCCTGGACGAGTACAACGACATCATCTGGAGCACCCCCAAGATCCAGACCTCCAACATCGGCTACAGCGACTCTCAGCGTACGGTCATTTTCGCCAGCTCTGTGGGAAGCTACATAGAGCAGAGCCAACACCACGTGACCGTCAGAGTAGCGGCCGTGGCCAGGGCCGATGGCGACGTTCAGCAGTCGGGCTTGAGCCTCGGCAGCAACGGTGACTTCACCTTTGTGGAAAGTCTACACGAGCAGGTGAAAGAGACGGCGCAAAAAGCCGTTGACCTCCTGGCGGCTCCGGCCGTCAAGGGCGGAGAGTATACAGTGGTCCTGGACCCCATACTGGCAGGGGTCTTCTGCCATGAGGCTTTCGGCCACCTGTCAGAGTCGGACTTTGTCTACGAGAACCCACAAATGAAGGAGATAATGGTCCTGGGTCGCCGCTTCGGAAGCCCCATGCTAAACATCGTGGACGGGGCCTCTATCCCCGGGCTTCGGGGTAGCTTTAAATACGACGACGAGGGTGTGCCCGCGACCCGCTCCGATCTCATTCGAGAAGGTATCTTAGTTGGCAGGCTCCACTCCAGAGAGACTGCCGGCAAGATGGGGGAGCAGCCCACCGGCAACGCCCGGGCCATTGACTATCGCTTCCCTCCAATCGTCCGCATGACCAACACCATCATCGAGCCGGGGGAGATGTCATTCCAGGACATCATCGCCGACATCAAAGAGGGAGTGTACGCCAAGAACTGGTACGGGGGGATGACCAGCATGGAGATGTTCACCTTCTCCGCAGGAGAGGCCTTCATGATCCGCAACGGACGAGTCGCGGAGATGCTGCGTCCGGTGGTGTTGAGCGGCAACGTCTTCAGCACCCTGGAGAACCTTGACGCCATCGGCAACGACCTTGATATCAACCAGGGAGGTGGGTGCGGTAAAGGGGGCCAGTCGCCTCTGCCCGTCTCCAACGGCAGCCCCCATATCCGCATCCAGCGCTGTCTGGTGGGCGGGAGGTAAAGAGAGTGAGCTTAAGAGAGGTTCAGCGTCCCATCAAAGCCTCGTACCGGAGGGAACCCGAGAAGGCTAAGATCACCCTCACTGCCCGGGCTAGTGAGATGGTACAGGACTCCATGTCATGCTCGATAGACATCGGTCGCGCCATCTACCAAGCCCAGGCTCATGCGGGAGTAGGCGGCGCTGGCACGGGGGCCTGCTCTGGGGACTTACTGCTCGGAGCGCTGGCGGCATGCACCCAGATCACGGTGCAGATGGTAGCGGAGGCCATGGGGCTCTCCCTGGACAAAATAGACGTTACCGTCGAGGGCGATCTTGACCTAAAGGGGACTCTCGGCGTTGATCCATCGGCGCCAGTGGGATTCCAGAACATCCGCAGTGCCGTGCACCTGGAGGGACAGGCCACCGAGAAAGAGCTATCGACTTTGAAGGAGCTGGCGGAGCGCTACTGTGTGGTGTTGGCAACTCTGAGAAATCCGCCAGAGGTAGAGGTTAAATGGGAGCATACTTAACCGGACCGAGTATTCTGCCTAGTAACCTCCTTGCTATCCTATAGGAACAATTGACCATGACAACCAAAGAGCAGATTATCAAAGTCCTAGAGCAGCTTCCTGAGGATGCCAGTATCGAAGATGCTATGGAGCGCCTTTATATCCTCTACAAGGTGGAGCGAGGCATCAGGCAGGCGGATGCCGGACTCAAGGTTTCTCATGAAGTGGCCCGCGAGCGTATAAAGCGTTGGCTACCTTAAGCTGGGTAGAGCAGGCGCACATTCAGGAAGCAATAAGTACAGACATCTAATTCGGCTACAAGGAGTCATATGCCAGACCAAACAGAACAAGTCCTTGAACTAGCCCGCAAAGTGGCCCAAGAGGCGGAGGTCTTCTATATAGAGTCCAGCGACACCCCCGTGGGCTTCGAGGCCAACCGCTTGAAGCAGGTGCAATCTCGCCAGAGCGGGGGCATGGCCCTCCG
This sequence comes from Dehalococcoidia bacterium, assembly GCA_016844365.1. The sequence goes on along the minus strand of JAENIT010000110.1, from coordinate 4,376 downwards.
CATCATAAAAGACGGGCGCATCGGCTTTGCCAGCACATCTAAGATGGACGACCCGCAGGCGCTGGTGGACATGGCCGTGGAGTTGGCCCAGTTCGGCGCGCCAGCCAAGTTCCAAATGCCATCGGCAGCAGTGGAGCAGAATGTTCAGGTAGAAGACTCGGCGATAGAGGCGATCACTATTGAGAGTATGGTGGAGATGGGCCAGTCTCTCATCGATCGAATCCGGAGTCACACCCCTGAAATCCTGTGCGAGGCTTCTGTGGTCAAGCGAGCAGTCACTATAGGAATCGCAAACTCCAGAGGCCTAAAGCTGAGCTACCGGAAGACCACTGTGTCGGCGGATATAGAGGGAACCCTCATTCGGGACACGGACATGCTCTTCGTGGGGGACAGGGCCAGTTCCTGCCGTCCTATACAGGATGTGAACAAACTCGCCGAGTCCACCATAAAACAGCTCGATCTTGCGAAGCGAATCGTGCCCGCTCCAGTAGGTGAGCTGCCTGTCATCTTTACGCCCAGAGCAGTACTCAGCTCCCTCATATATCCCTTGGCTGTAGCCCTCAACGGCAAGACTGTCCTTCAGGGATCATCTCCTTTGGGAAACAGCCTTGGACAGCAAGTCCTGGCCTCCAACTTCTCCCTCTGGGACGACCCTACCCAGGACTATATACCGGGGAGCCGGCCCTGGGACGACGAGGGACTGGCAGCCCGGCGCATCCCGCTAATCGACAGAGGAGTCGTCGCCACCTTCCTTTACGACCTACAATCAGCAGGGATGGCAGGGACCCTGTCCACCGCGAGCGCCAGTAGGGGACTGGGCAGCCTGCCGTCACCGTCCCTGAGCGTAGCGGTCATAGATCCCGGCGATACTCTCCTTGAGTCCCTCATCTCTGGAGTAACGGAAGGCATTCTAGCTGACGAGCTGCTGGGCTCAGGTCAGGGCAACGTCCTGGGTGGGGATTTTGGCGGAAACCTGCTCCTGGGTTATAAAATAGAGCGAGGAGAGATAGTTGGCCGAGTTAAAAACACCATGATAGCTGGCAACATCTACGCCGCCCTGAAAGATATCGCCCTCAGCCTGGAGAGGGAGTGGGTAGGAGGCTTCCTCCATACCCCACACATATACTGTCCTAGGGTATCGGTTTCATCAACAGGCTAAGAGAGCCACAAAATGTCGATAACAAGCTACCTGCAAGAGCTCGCCGACTCGGATCGCGAGATATCTGCATCCCGGCTTCTGAGCCTATCTTCCCTCTCCAAAGAGGAGGCCGAGGAGCTCCAGGAGTCCTGGCACAACATCGGAGCCGAGCGACGGGCCAAAATCCTGGGCATGTTGATCGATGTGACCACGGACAACCCAGAAGTGGACTTTGAGACAGTGTTCCGCAACGCCATTGATGATACCGAAGACACTGTGCGCATCCAGGCCATAGACGGCCTCTGGGAATGCACCGAGCCGTGGCTCATGAGAAGGCTGCT
>JAENIT010000110.1:0-2873 GCA_016844365.1 Dehalococcoidia bacterium | reverse complement strand
CTGCTGAGAATACTGGTTGATGACGATGTAGAGGATGTGAGAGCCAGCGCTGCATCGGCCCTGGAGAAATACGTTCTGATGGCGGAGTTCGATGAGCTGCGCGCTGAAGACGTTACCAGGCTCCAGGAAACCCTTTTCGCCCTAGTGGACACGGAGGATGGACCCATGGAAGTCCGCAGGCGAGCTTTGGAGTCTCTAGGCCCTTTAAGCCATCCATTTGTAGACGATGCTATCCGTAAGGCTTACAACAGTAATGACATTCGTTTTAAGGCCAGCGCCCTCTACGCTATGGGTCGCCACGGGGACGAGGGATGGCTTCCAGCCATTCTAGCCGAACTCCGGAACAGCGAATCGATGCTACGCTATCAGGCCGCTCAAGCCTGCGGAGAGATGGAGGATGCAAGGGCTGTCCCCCACTTGATCGCCCTCATAGACGATGACGATCCTGAGGTTACTGGCGCAGCCATCGAAGCCCTGGGCTTCATCGGCGGCGAAGAAGCCACGATAGCCCTGCGCCGATGCCTGTCCTCCGCTGACGAACATACTCGTGAGGCAGCCAAGGAGGCCCTGAGCAACATCTCCTTTATGGAAAATCCGTTGTTTAGCTAGCTCATCTCCTCATCATAAGACCATAACCTCACCCCGTGGTTCTCCAGCAATCCGTATGCCATCATTTTCCTTGACGCTACCTACGGTTTCCTGGTAATCTTAACTCTAGTTTACGTCGGGAGGCAGAGCATTTACGCTGTAATAGAAACAGGCGGTAAGCAGTATAAGGTTACTCCAGGCCAGGTAGTGGACGTGGAGTTGTTGCCTGCTTTCGAGGGAGAGCAGTTAACCTTGGAACGGGTGCTGATGGTTGGAGACGGAGACCAGGTGGTTATCGGCCATCCCACCGTAGAGGGCGCTCGAGTGGTTACTGAGGTCGTGGGAGAGCACAAGGGTGAGAAGATAATCGTATTCAAGTACAAACCAAAGACCCGTTACCGCAGAAAGCAGGGCCACCGTCAGAAATACACCAGACTTCTGGTAAAGAGCATCGAGGGATTGAGCCAAGGGCAGCAGCCCGAAGATGCGCCACAACCCGAAGAGGTGGCGGCCCCGCCCAGGCGAAGAACAAGGAGAAGGATCGATGGCCCACAAGAAGGGAGTTAGCAGCTCTCGCAACGGCAGAGACAGCCAGTCCCATAGACTTGGCGTAAAACGGTCTGACGGGCAATTGGTGAGGGCAGGAACGATAATCGTCCGCCAGCGAGGGACGCGTATCTATCCCGGCAACAACGTTGGCCTGGGACGGGACTTTACCCTATACTCTCTCGTGGACGGCCGTGTTAAGTTCGAGCCCGCTACCAGGGACCGCAAGCAGGTTAGCGTATACTCCTTGGCCAGCTAACCTCAGATACTACCAACGCGGCTGGGTTTTCAATTCCGCCGCCATATACAATAAACATAGAGAACAGCACCTAGAGGAAAAGTGAAAGAGAAAATCCATCCCCAATACATGACAGCCACCGTTACCTGCGCCTGTGGCTCCACCTTTGAGACCGGTGCCACTAAACCTGTCCTAAAGGTAGAGGTATGCAGCAGTTGCCATCCCTTCTATACCGGGGAACAACGCCTTATGGACACAGCAGGACGGGTGGAGCGGTTCAAGAGGCGTTACAACATAAAGGACTGAGGAAGCGTCCTAGCATCTGTCTATCGAGAGAAATGCCGACTTTTTAGCGGCGTTGCCTGGGCTTGTCCTGTCCGGCTTGTCCCGACAGATCGGGACTCCGTGCGCGGAGCGGACTCCGCTTACGCGGAGAGCTAAGTCGAAGGGCTGGCCGAAGGTACGCCGCTTGTTCTTTACACAACCTTTGAGGTTTCGCTATACCGGTGAATATACTGAGCCAGGCTGCTATGCACAAGATGAGCAACAAGTTTTTCTACGGAGGCCAAGCAGTCATCGAGGGCGTGATGATGCGCGGGCCGGGCCACTACTCGGTGGCGGTGCGTCGTCCTGACGGTCAAATCGCGGTGAAGGTAACCCCACTACCATCCTATACATTCCGTCCCTTCCGGCGGTGGTTCCTCGTTCGAGGAGTTATGACCCTCTGGGAGGCCTTATCCATAGGCATGAGCGCTCTGTATTACTCAGCGGCAGTGTCCCAGGGAGAAGAGGAGGCCCCCTTGACCCGGGGCGAGATGGCCATGGTATTTGGAGGAGCCGGGGTAATAGGAATAGGGGTGTTTTTCCTCGGTCCAACTCTGGCGACGGAATGGCTTCACTCCTTCATACCCTCGTCCATCATAGTGAACCTCGCCGAGGGCCTCCTGCGCTTGGGACTTCTCGTTGGGTACATCGGTCTGATAGGGCGTATGGCGGACGTGAAGCGGTTGTTCGCCTACCACGGAGCAGAGCACAAGACCATCTGGGCCTACGAACACGGGGTTGAGCTAGTTCCCTCCGAGATCCAGAGATTCCCCACCGCTCACCCTCGCTGCGGGACCGCCTTCCTGCTAACGGTAGGGGTGGTTGCCATTTTCCTCTTCGCGCTCACCGGCCAGCCTCCCCTCTGGCTACGCCTTCTCTCCCGACTGGTCCTCCTGCCAGTAGTAGCTGCCGTGAGCTATGAGATCATACGGTTCAGCGGTACTCACTCCAACAACCCCCTCTCACGGCTCCTCGCCGCGCCCGGCCTCGCGCTTCAGGCTATGACCACCCGTCAGCCTGACGACGACCAGGTAGAGGTTGCGGTCACTGCGTTCCAGAGCTTGCGAGCCGCTGAAGCAGAGGCCGAGGCGAGGGTGACTTAAGGAAGTGAGTACCATACTGTTCACCCTTCGACAAGCTCAGGGCGAACGGTGAGGAATTCCGTTCATGGTGTCCC
>JAENIT010000109.1 GCA_016844365.1 Dehalococcoidia bacterium | reverse complement strand
GCCATCCGCCCGACCTCCATTTTCCGAGAACCTGAAGTGGCGAAATCTTACCTTAACAATGACCAGTACCGCCTTTATGACCTCATATGGAAGCGCATGGTGGCCAGCCAGGCAGCGCCACAGTCCATAGAGACCACATCGGTGGATATAGAGGCTAACTCCTCAGGTCCAAATGGAGCCTACCTGCTCAGGGCGACCCAATCAAGGACCGTTTTCCCCGGTTTCACGACCATCTACAAGGAAAGCAGCGATGAGGAAGAGGAAGAGGCCAAAGAGGGTTCCCTACCCGCTCTCGCTGGCGGAGACCCTCTTGCCCTCCTGGGGCTAGACCCCAAACAACACTTCACCCAACCCCCAGCCAGATTCACCGACGCCAGCCTGGTAAAAGCCCTGGAGGACAACGGCATCGGGCGTCCCAGCACCTACGCCGCTATCCTCTCTACTATTCTGGATCGGGGATATGTGGAGAGGGCTGAGCGACATCTGATCCCATTGGAGATCGGAATGATAGTCAACGACCTTCTTACTGAGCACTTCCCCCGTGTGGTGGATATAGGATTCACGGCCCAGATGGAGGAGCTGCTGGATGACATAGCGGATGGCAAAGAGGACTGGATAAGAGTTATAGGCGACTTTTACAGCCCATTCCGTCAATCCGTGGATGACGCTATGGTGAACATCGAGCGGATAGAGCTTCCAGTAGAACCCACAGGAGAGCCGTGTGAGCTCTGTGGTATGCCAATGCTGATTCGCCAGGGCAGGTTCGGGAAATTCGTTGGCTGTAGCGGATTCCCCAAGTGTCGCAACACCAAGCCCATACTGACGACCATTGGAGTCAAGTGCCCTACCTGCCAGGGAGAGTTGGTGGAGAAGAAAACCAGAAAGGGACGCCGGAGAGTTTTCTACGGATGCGCTAACTATCCTACCTGCGATTTCACATCCTGGGAAAGGCCGCTATCAGAGCCGTGTCCCCACTGCGGTGGCATTCTCATAAAAACCAACGCCGACTCCGCTCGGTGCCATCGATGCGAGGCGGTAGTAGATATAGAGTCTCTAAAGCCCGTGGCCGCAGAGGTAGGAGCATGAAGATACTTGTGCTCCACGGCCCCAACCTCAACACCCTGGGGACCAGGGAGCCAGAGGTGTACGGCCGCACTACTCTGGATGCTATAAACCTCCTGCTCCAAGACACTGCGCGAGACCTGGGGGTTGAGATCGCTACCGTTCAATCCAACAGCGAGGGGGCGCTCATAGACTTCGTACAGGCGAGCAGTCCCGGGGCCAACGGTATCCTTATAAACCCTGGGGCCCTCACCCATTACGGACTGTCCCTAAGAGACGCACTGGTAGCCTCAGGAGTGCCTGTGTTAGAGGTCCATCTATCTAACATCTACGCGCGGGAGCCATTCCGCCGTCGTTCGGTCATCGCTCCTATAGCCGTAGGCCAAATATCGGGCCTGGGGACCCAGAGTTACATCCTGGGCCTCCAAGCGTTATCTAGCATAATTGCTGAGAGGTCAGAGAAATGAAGGATCGAGTAGCTAGACTTAAGGCCGTGCTGGAGGAGAAGGGGCAGGACGCCATACTGGTATCGGAGGGGCACAACCGCCGCTACTTAAGCGGCTTCACCGGCTCCGCCGGACACCTCATCATCTCCCGCAAAGAGGCAATCCTGGCTACAGACTTCAGATACACGGAGCAGGCGGGCCTCCAGGCCCCAGACTTCAGTGTGACCCAGGTCTCGGGAGGGATTGCAAGCTGGCTGGCAGATGCTTTATCGCCCCTGGGCATTCGCACCCTAGCCTTCGATGAAGGCCACGTTACCTTCGCCACCTATAAGGAGCTGACAAAGGTCGCAGAGAAGGTAGGCTTAGAGCTAGTCCCCGACTCCGGCACCATAGAGCGCCTCAGCGCCATCAAAGAACCCGAAGAGGTGAAGGCCCTGGAGCGGGCCGTGGCCCTCACCGACGAGTCCTTTGAGTTCGTGGCCGCGGATCTCAAGCCGGGAGTTACCGAGGGGGAGATCGCCTGGCGTCTGGAGAAGTATATCAGAGAGCATGGCGGCGAGGGCCTCGCCTTCGACACCATCGTGGGCGGAGGCCCCAATGGAGCTCGCCCTCACCATCGAGCTGGAGAGAGGCCCATCCAGGCGGGAGAACCTATAGTCATCGACATGGGAGCCAAGGTCGACGGCTATTGCGCCGACATGACCCGCACCATCTGCCTGGGACGAGCCGACGACACCATGAGACGCGTCTACGACATCGTCCTCGGAGCTCAGCTCACTGCGGAGGCCACCATAGCCGAGGGCATGACCGGGAGCCAGGCCGACGGCATCGCTCGCCAGATCATTGAGGATGCAGGGTACGGGGATAAATTCGGCCACGCCCTGGGCCACGGCATCGGCCTGGAGGTGCATGAGTACCCACGCTTGGGCAAACCAGCCCAGGATGTCCTTAAGAACAACATGGTCTTCAGCGTGGAGCCTGGGATTTACATCACGGGATGGGGAGGCGTGCGCATCGAGGACCTGGTAGTCATGGAGAACGGAAAGACCAGGGTTCTCTCCAAAGCCAACAAAGTTCTGGATTAAAGCGCTGGCGAGCGACAGGGATTCCAAGGGAGCAGGCGCCCCTTGTCGACTGAATGCTGCGTAAGCATCTACTGGAGAAATTATCATGATCAGCACCAACGAACTCAGAAAAGGCATATCCCTGGAGATGGACGGGACTCTCTACCAGGTCCTGGAGTACCACCACATCAAGACGGGCCGGGGTAGCGCCCAGGTGCGGCTGCGCCTTCGGGACGTGAAGGGGGGCCACATCATCGAGAAGACGGTACAGGCGGGAGAGCGCTTCACCAGGGCGCGCATGGAGCGACGCCAAGTCCAGTACCTCTACCAGGACGAGGACCTCTACTACTTCATGGACCAGAGCAGCTACGAGCAGACCGCCCTCGACTCCGTCCAGCTAGGAGACGCCCTGAGCTATCTCAAGGAGAACCTCACCCTCGACTTATTGATCTATAACAGCGAGCCTATCGGGGTGGAGATGCCTTTATCCGTGGAGCTGACCATCACCGAGACCGGCCCCAGCTTCAAAGGCGACACGGCCCAGGGCGGCACCAAGGCCGCCACCCTGGAGACCGGCCTGTTGGTCCAAGTCCCTCTCTTTCTCAATAACGGAGATGTCGTGAAGGTGGACACCAGGACGGGTGAGTATTTGGAGCGGGTGAGCTGAAAATGATTGAGCGCCGTATCTACACCGTTGGCCAGGTCTCTCAGTACCTGAAGCTCTATCTAGAGAGCGACCCTCTCCTCGCCGACGTCTGGGTCAGCGGGGAGATGTCCAACTACCGTCGCTACTCCTCCGGCCATCAGTACTTCACCATGAAGGACAGCTCCGGGCAGCTCCGCTGCGTCCTGTTCCGCTCCTCGGACATGGGCGTGGCCCTGGAGGACGGAGTCTCGGTGGTGGCCCACGGCCGTTTCTCTCTGTACGAGGCCCGCGGCGACCTCCAGTTCTACGTGGACCTGGTGCAGCCCGAAGGTATGGGCATCCTCCACCTGGAGTTCCTGCGGCTCAAGGCCAAGCTGGAAGAGGAGGGCCTCTTCGACTCGTCCCGAAAGCGACCCATCCCAGAATGGCCCCGGAGAGTCGGGGTGATAACCTCCCCCGATGGGGCCGTTCTCCACGACATCATCAACATCGCCCGAAGGCGCTACCCCTTGGTCGAGCTAGTGGTGGCCCCCACTCAGGTCCAGGGCGACGGAGCCGTGGACGGGATCACCAGGGCCTTCCGAAACATGAACTCCCTGGATAACATCGACCTGGTTATCCTCGCCCGGGGCGGCGGCTCTCTGGAGGAGCTGTGGCCTTTCAATGAGGAGACGGTGGCGAGGGCCATATACGGCAGCCGAGCCCCCGTTATAAGCGCCGTCGGCCACGAAACCGATTGGACGATCGCTGACTACGTGGCCGA
>JAENIT010000005.1 GCA_016844365.1 Dehalococcoidia bacterium | reverse complement strand
TGATTGGGTCCTCCTGATGGACGACCGCCGCCCTCTGCTGGAAGCGCAGCGGCTGGGACTGCGAACGGTCTGCACTCCTGTCTTGGTGGTGGACCTTTTTGATGAGGGGCGGCTGAGTCCCACCCAGGCTCTCCAGGCGCTGGCTCGACTAGCGGCGATGCGGACGGTGAGTCCGCCCCTGATAGAGGCGGCCCTCGTCCACCTGGGGAGCGAGTGGGACGAGCGAAAGGAGAAGTGATATGGTAACCAAGAAGAGGACTATCTCGGTACGACTCGATGATGCCGCTAAACAGCGGGTTGAGCGGGCCGCGAGGCTTCTGAACCAGTCTGCGGGCGCTTTCCTTGAGAGGGCAGGGTACGAGCAAGCGCGCCACATCCTCCTTGCATGGGCTGTAGACCAACACCGAAGCGGCAAGGCGAGCTTCTCTGAACTGGCTGCCGAAACCGGTCTAGCGGTCGAAGAGATTATGATGGCCATGGAGAGTCAAGGGAAGCAAGAGACGCTGGAGATGTTTCTGGCTAGTTGCCGCACAGTGGCCGAGACCCGGGGCAACCCCGAATTCCTCCGACTTGGGGAGGAGGCTGTGAAGGTAGTGCAGTATACCAAGACAGACTCCTGAAGATGCGGGCACGTGGTCAACTCTCAACCCCAGGCGCGAAAGGCCTGGGGTTTGTAGAATCCTACTCCCATTGGAAAGAGGCCATCGCCCGCGCCCAGCTTTCCGCGCAAGATAACCGGCCAGCGCGCCCTCCATCCTGAGACACCCCATCTGAGGCACTAGTTATGCGGTTGATAAAGATCGATGAAGGCTGTATATTAGTTAAGTAGTTTGTAAAATAGCGAAGCATGATGATCCAGAAGCCATCACAATTCTCCCAGCAGGCCGTGAAGGTATTCAAGGCCCTCTCTGACCGTACCCGATACCAGATGGTACGGATGCTTTACGCCAAAGGCGAGGTGGGCTGCGCGGAGTTTCAGGAGGCGTTTCCCCTTAGCGCCTCTGCTCTGTCCCATCACTACCGAGTTCTGGACAACGCCGGGCTCATTGAGACCCGGAAAGAGGGGCTATACGTGTACCACAGTCTCAATCGCGATACTCTTGAGAGTGTCATCCCCGGCTTCGGTGAAGCCCACGCACAGTGATTTTTTCTCAGCAGCAGTTCCATAATTTTACAAGTTAAAAAATATGAAGATAGACCACCAACTAAGGAGGAAACATGGTTGAGCAGACTTCCATCGCACCAGGACTATCCACCTGGGAGATCGACCCGGTACATACCCTTGTAGAGTTCGCCGCCCGCCACATGATGATCACTACAATCAAAGGCAAGTTCTCAGGGGTAAAGGGGACTATCCTCACAGACGAAGAGCGCCCCGAGCTGTCCCGGGTTGAAGTGACAATTGACACCGCCTCTTTGGACACCGGCGACGAAGGGCGGGACACCCACTTAAAATCTGCCGACTTCCTTGACGTGGAGCATTCCCCTACTATCGCCTTCCAAAGCCGACGTGTTGTGACTCAGGACGCTGGTCGCTTCAAGGTCGTGGGGGACTTAACCATTCGCGACGTGACCCGCGAGGTTGTCCTCGACGCCACTTTTGAAGGTCGCGTCAAATCCCCTTGGGGAGATGAGCGCGCTGGCTTCAGCGCCAGGACAATTATCAACCGCAGGGATTTTGGTTTGACTTGGAACGTTCCCCTGGAAACGGATGGCGTGGTGGTAGGCGAGGAAGTGAACATCTCCCTTGAGATCGAGGCGATAAGGCGCGTGTAAGCCTGGGGGCTGTTGTAGACTAGACGCCTCTGCTGGGTAGTCTCAACGGGGCTGGCCTTGAGCCACCTCTTCCCCCCGCGCCTCCACCTCGGGTTTCACGTTTCGGAACAGGAAGTACAGGGCGAGGTCATAGACGATTTTCAGGCCGCCGGAAGCGACGAAGGGCAGCCCAGCGAGCCCCAGGCTCCAGAGGACTGTTGCCACCGATGGGCTGACAGTCCCCATGACGCTGCGCCCCAGGGTGTTCATGCCGGCCATCGCGCTCCTCTCGCCGGGACCCACCACGGCCATGGTGTAGGACTGGCGTACAGGCACATCCATCGTCCCGAAGAACCCTCGGACCAGCCAGAAGCCCGCGGCCAGCCATACGTTGGGCATGAAGGGCACACTCATCATGATGAGGTTCGAAAGTATGTGGGTGAAGACCATGGTGTTGATCAGCCCGAACCTGTTGCCCAGCCAGGCCGCCACCAACTGAGATATGGCCGACATAAGGCTGGAACCGAAGAAAAAGCGCGTGTAAAACCAGAGGGACACCAGGCTCTGCACCACCAGCCCTCCGGCGAAGTTGTCCACGCTGAAGAGGGCCGACAGAGTGAAGATCACTCTCCGCGACGGCAGTTGAAAGGGGTTGACCCAGCGTCCTGAACGAGACTCTGCCTCAACCGATGGGGAGAGGAAGCCGTAACAGGCTGCCGCCAGGGCAACCAGAACCGCGAAGGTGACGAACACTACCTTGTATGAGCCTACCTCGCTGAGACCCAACACCCTCTGATAGATGAGCGGCATCCCCGCGGCCAAGGCCCCCAAGGAGGCCCCGCCCACGCCCGTTATCCCGTAGACGGCGTATAGATCGGTGCGTTTTTCCGGGGGGACGGTATCGGCCAACGCGGCCTGCTCCAGGGGTTGCACCGGCCCCGCGCCAGCGCCGCCGGCAGCGCTGAAGTTTCCTAGAAGGGCAACAAGTATCAGAAAGGGAGCGCTGTCTGAGGTGGTGAGCACCAACGCGGCCACAGCGGTCATCGACGCAAAGGTGACCATAAGCCGCCTGCGCCCCAGGGACTCGGCCAAGAGGACCACAACGAGGGAGGCGAGGGCAGCCCCGGCCACTCCCGCGCTAATGAACAGTCCTATTTGGACAGTGCTAAACCCCAGGAGGTGGAGGTAAATGGCGATAAGAACGGAGATAGACCCCTGGGCAAAGCCGCGCACTCCTCGGCCAAGGAGGATCAGCTTGACATCTCGGGTCATCCAGCTCAATTTCATCTAAGGTTGTAAGTTCACGAGGGAGCGGTGGATAGAAGTTGAGGTTATGTTTTCGCCAAGTCATCCAGCGTAATGTCGGTATTATACCACACTGACTCGGCACCGTGGACATCGCAATACGACTTAATAATCCGGTCTCCAGCAGAAGAAGCAGAACTAGCCTCTTTTTGGTATACTAGCTCCTGTTGGGAAATTGTGCCGAAGGAATCTATAGGGCCGCACGTTTATGGTGAGATGTATGGTTGGGCAAACACGGGGTATGGCATAACCAACAAGTAGCCGAGAGACTTTGCAGGGCGTGATATAATACTTTGGTAGGAGTAATGATATGTCTATTAAAAATCACCAGCTTATGCAACAGTCAGAAGAACTTTACGATAAGTACGGCAAGCCTTTGGAAAGCGACCATCAGGGAGAGTACCTGGCTATTTCACCTGAAGGTAAGACTCTTCTGGGCCAGGACTTGCTTGAGGTGATGAAAGAGGCAACCGATACCTTTGGCCCCGGCAACTTCATTTTTAAGGTGGGAGATAAGGCTGTTGGCAAATGGCGATGAACCAATCGGTCGTAAGCTCCCGATTCCCCTACCTTCCAATCCACCTCCAAGTGCGTATCAACCGTACCACTGACTTTGAGACTGACCTAGAAGCTCTATTGGACACCGGCTTTGATGGTGATGTGGTAGTGCCTGCTAACTTTCCCAGCAATGGCCATGTCCCTGAAGCTTTCCTAAGATGGATACTGGCTGATGGCTCCCAAGTGGAAGCCGCTGCTTATCGTGGTACGCTCTATATTGGCAATATAGGACCTATCTCAGTAGTAGTAACTGCCCTGGGTGATGAATCAATGATTGGCCGTAAAGCAATAACTCGCTTTACTGTCACTTTGGACCACGGACAAAGAGTGATTGTTGAGCCTTAAGGAATTTGAGTCTGCTGGTTGGCAAATAAGCGTCTTTTCTAATCAGCTAGATATAAAGACAGTCGAGCCAATGCTTGGGGGATTCTATCATCCCTTGGATATCCACTTTCTCAACAGTGACAATAATATTGAGTATGTAAGATAATACACTACTACTATGACTGAACTTGAACAGGACATCGACCCTTACTGGAACGAGGATATCTCAGTAGGAGAGGCAGTTGTCCAAAGACAAGAGCGACCATCCGAATGCGGATTCACACCTCGGAGGAACGATACTCTGGAGGTGAAACCATCTACAAACTTAAGCACCCAAAGGGACACAAGATTATGTGATGGCCAAGCCCTATATTCTGGTCCCAGACATCACCTTAACTATCGCCACTTACTCGCAACCATCTAAAGAAGGAGCTATTGGCACAGACGAGTCCCTACCCCCAACGGGCACGAATTACTATAAAATCTAAGAAAGGCCAATATGGAAGAAGAGCAACCTGGTAAAGATAGCCGAAACCCCCATTCATCTTTAGAGGGCCCTGATGTCAACCAGTCCTTTGCGGCGGCGCTGAACGATCTAGTCGCCGCGGCTAAGCAGGGTCAGCCAAAGGACAGTGAATTCTTCAATCCACCCGACCAGTGGTTAATCAATCATATGCGGATTTTCCAGGATCTTCCCGCAGACGAACAGAGGCGCATTCTCCAAGAGTATGAGGGTATTAGAATCGAGGCTGCTCAGGCCAACGCCGAGGGCAGAGCAGCGCAGCGGGCTGGCCCGGACGTGACGCTTAGATTGGATAGCGGAGGCCTGGCCTTCTTCAGCCAGCTCGGGATCGCACGGCGGCCGGACCTCACGCAGTATTTTATCGACGGTTTCCTGAGAAACCGGGACGCTGTGGCGTTTAGCGAAGCCAGTCAAGAGCTTTTTGCTGAAGCGCTTCCCTACTTAACAGCATATATGAAAAAGTGCTTTGAGAGGGGCGATACCATCGTTCAATCGGACCGACAGGTATGCGACGCACCGAAACGATCCTTCCACGCGCGTCAATTGCTGTCGGGGACAAAATATCTTCAGATACCTTACATGTGGCGGCAGTTGACCTTCAATCTGCCCCAGAATGAGATGCGTACCAACCCTGACATCCTCGAACTATCCTTCCCCCACTGGCCTGACGACCTCGGCCTGCCTGCGGACCTTAAAGAGCGCGTTAAGGAAGCTGGCCTGACACGGCTGGTCTTCAAAGCCCCTACCAAGGGCCTGTCGCTCCACCTTGGTTTCGACTACGTGGGCGAGCACAAAATGGGGCCGCTATCCATAGCTATGTTCCTTGTGAAGCAGAAAAACGGCTTGGCGCTCCAGGCTGCGCTGAGTGTCGCGCGTGTGGGCACTATTGGCGGTGACATGACCAACGTGGCAACTATCACCGCCGGCCCTTCGCTGCATGGCAAAAGCACCATCACAATTATGATCGAGCCGCGAAATAGCGAGCTTGCCGGACTACTGGGCTTATCGCCAGACCCAAGTGAAGGGGTCTATCCGATGAACGACGACATCATCCTGTTGCAGCCGTTGGCGGAGCCGGTTGAAACTACGCGGCATGGGAAGGGCGTGAAGGTTCCCTACGGGATCGACGGCACCGAAGATAACTTCTATGCTGTGCCCTTTGGACTGACCGTAGAGGACGATCCTATAACGCACCATGTCCTGAGAGGCACCGATTCGGCCCCTAACCAGCAGGAGACCCTGGAGAATGTACTTATCGATTTTCATACCGGCATCCCCGATTTTCTCCAAAACCCAACCCGCAACATGCGCATGATCCTTTCTCGCCCGCGTCTTGTAGCAAACAAGGGGGCGCAGTCGGTGCTAGAGGCCATCACCGGGGGGCAGATGAGCAATTCTGTTCACGTCCCCGTGCATCAGATGGATAGAGTGCTGTGGCAGGGAGTCATGCGCCAGAATACCGTTGTCCCCCCTCTCAGGCGACTGAATCTAAAGCAGTACGTAAGGGTGCTCATGTATGGAGAGGCAGTCCAGATGGGAGCGGCGAGCGGCGCAATCGGCAGGCCATATATAGAATACTTCTCGGACCCGTTCATTATCGGGTTAGAGGACGAGAACGCCAACCTGCTGTACCACATATTGCAGGAGATGGAGAGCGGTGGTCAGCGCCACGAGTACTACGTGTTCAACACCGGAGGGATCGGCGCTGAGACCAACGAGGAGGCCAGCGGCCCCAGATATAAGAAGATCCCCAGGGAATTCACGCTCATGCTGCAGGAGGCCTTGCTACGGGAGGCGGTGAAGTTTGAGTATGACAACGTGATGGGGGCGGACTTGGCGGTAGCCATTGTGAACCGACAACGCCAAGAGATCGTAGACCTGAGGACCGAATGGTTGCCGAGAGCTATTTACGGAGAGGCAGAATACAAAGAGCGGGTCGCGGAGTTAACTCGCAGGAGATATTATGGTTACGACGGCAACGAACAGGCGGGTATTCTTCGTTACACAAAAGTCACCGATGAGCTGATAGACCCTGCTGGCATCCCCACTCCTTTGAACGAATGGGAGTTGGCGCGGCTGTTGTCCTTCTTCTGGCATGTGGACATGGCGTATAACTCGTTAGTTGAGCTTGCTGAGCACCTAGATGAAGGCACCCGGCCCCCGCAGCATCTCCTCAACACACTCCGAAACATGTACACGGAAAGCTCGGCCCAGGGCCTTGTGTTGCGGGCTGATAGTCGTAGCCCGTTAAAGGCTTTGGGCATCATAGACTAGCAATGAGCGCAGGCTCGATATGACGGAGGATACAGACCAAGCAACCCTGCTGGATCGGGCGCTGGAGGCCGTGCCTGAGGCGACTCGGGAGATAGTCGCCGCCGCCTACGCTCTCGCCCAAAAGTCCCACGCTGGTCAGACCAGGGACGAAGGCACCCCCTATATACTACATCCCCTGCGCGTGGCGGCCTTCCTGGCCGAGCAGGGCCACCGCGACCCAGAGCTCCTGGCTGCAGCCCTCCTCCACGACACCCTTGAGGATACATCCCTCACCGAGGCGGAGATAGAAGCCGCCTTCGGGGGGCGGGTAGCAGAGCTGGTCCGCGCTCTAACCAAGCCTGATCTTCGCTCTCAGAGCCGGATAGAGCGGGACCGGTTATACTACGCTCAGTTGGCCTCGGCCCCACGGGAAGCCCTGATTATCAAGCTGGCAGATCGTCTGGACAACGTGCGCTACCTCCATCTGTCCCCGGTCCGAGGGAAGGCGGCAGCCTACCTCAAGGAGACGGAGGAGCGCTACCTGCCGCTAGCCCACCGTGTCGGTGGCCCCGAGGCCGAGGCGCTGCTCACGTGGTGGGCGGAGCGTGGCCAGTTATAGGACTCTTGGAATCGTTAATACTGGTTGTCACCAGCACTCCGAGGTATAAAAATACGGCGAGCCCGTTCCTTGCCCCGATACATCGGGACTCCGAGTGCGGAGAGGCTCTAGACCTGTGGTGAGTATGGTCGAACCAAATGTCAAAATTGTTCAGATGGAGCAATGCCGGAGGGAGAAAGTATTGACAAAGTCCACGCTGACGCTATAATAAATCCGATGCTGGCTGTGGTGTGGCTAAACCCAAGTTACGGAGGAGTGGGACATGTCTATACTCAATCTTTTCCGCAAGGATTCTAAGGGTAAAACAACTGAGGCAGCAAAGACGGCGCAACATTGCGCCCACGCGATCCTCCTGCCTCGTTGGGACAACGTTCAGGACATCGGGCACGATGATAAAGCTACGGGCTATGCCTGTAGCGGTTGCGGTCAGCGTTTCTCTCTGGAGGAGGCTGCGTCCTTACGGGCACGACCTTCTCTCAGCCAATAAAGCATCATTCAAATCTGCCACCCCACCTAGCATAAGAGGCCCCGATTCATCGGGGCCTCTTCGCATAAATGAATCTTACTATTTAAGACTTCACAGCACAGACACACTCTCCACTCCATGACCATCCCGGGAGGAGGCTTCGACCACAGTGTAGCTCGCGGTGTACAATGCGGCATAGAGGCCACCCATATCCAGAAGCTCCTGGTGGGTCCCCTCCTCCACTATCTGGCCCCCGTCCAGTACCAGTATCCGGTTGGCATTTCTTATAGTGGAAAGTCGGTGAGCGATGACAAAGGAGGTGCGCCCCTCCAGTAGTCGGTTTAAAGCCCCCTGAATAAGTCGCTCCGTTTGGGTGTCTATGTTAGCGGTGGCCTCGTCTAATATAAGGATCCTTGGCCGGGCCAGGGCTGCCCTGGCGAAGCTGAGAAGCTGGCGCTGGCCCACGCTGAGGTTGCCCCCTCGTTCATGTAATATCGTGTCGTACCCATGTTCCATCTTCATTATAAAGTCGTGGGCGCTCACGGCTTGGGCAGCCTCCTCCACCTCATCGTCGGTGGCGTCCAGCCTTCCATAGCGGATGTTCTCCCTGATGGCACCGGTGAATAGGAAAGGCTCCTGAAGCACCATAGCCGTCTGCCGTCGCAGAGAGTCCTGAGAGATTGTCCGTAGGTCGTACCCGTCCAGCGTTATAGAGCCGCTCGTCACATCGTAGAACCGGTTTATTAGGTTGACAAAGGTACTCTTGCCAGCTCCTGTGGGGCCTACCAAGGCCACACTCTCCCCTGGTTTGACGGTGAGGTTTATGTCCTTAAGGACGGGGATCCCGTCCAAGTAGCTAAAGTCCACGTGATGGAAGGCAACCTCGCCACGGATGGGAGGAAGCTCGACAGCGCCGTGGGCGTCGGGGACCTCCACCTTGGCGTCAAGCACCTCAAATATGCGCACGCCTCCTACCATCGCCCGCTGGAACTGGGTGTACTGCATGGTGAGCTCTCGGATAGGCTCGAAGAACCGCTGAATGTACAGAGTGAAGGCCACCAGCTCCCCAAGGGCCATCTCCTGGGAGAGCACCTGCATCCCGCCGAAAATTATGACCAGCGCGATGGCCGTTGCCACCAGGACCTCCAGCATAGGCTGAACCGCCGCGGAGAGGCGGCCCGCCTGGAGATTAGCGTTCAGATGGGCCTCGTTAACGCTGTCAAAGATGCGGCTGTTCAGATTCTCTCGAGAGAGGCTCTGTATCACTCTTATTCCGCTAATATTCTCCTGAAGGCCGGCGTTGACCATCGCGATGGCCTGGCGGACCCGCATGAAGGCCGCCTTGGAGAGACCTTGCCACACCCACATGAAAGCCACCAGGATTGGGACCACGCTCAGGGTGATGAGGGCCAGGCGCACGTTCATGGAGAAGAGGAAGTAGACCACTATGCCAAGGCTTATCACGTCGTAGAAGACGTTGAGAAAGCCCGAAGTGAGCAGCTCCTGGAGGGACAGGACGTCGTTCTGGACCCGGGACATAAGCCTGCCCACCTCATTGCGGTCGAAGAAGCTGAGGGAGAGCTTCTGGATATGGCTGAACATCTGGGTGCGCAGGGTGTGGAGCACCCCCTGACCCACGAAAGCCAGGATGACCGACTGGCCGTACTGGCTGGCCACCGCGACCAGGCTGTTAATCAGGAACAGGAAGGCGATAAGGTTGAGACCTTTCAGGTCGCCCCGAGAGATGAAGTGGTCTATGGCCAGACCTATGATCCTTGGCCCTGCGGAGTGAGTGATGGCGTAGATGATGGTGCAGACCAGGGCGACTCCTACCAGCCTCTTATAGGGAGACAGGTAGGGGATAAGGCGGCTCACTACCCGATGGTCATAGACCTTCCCCAGCCCCTCCTCGGGGTCATCCAGGGAGCCTCTGAGTCCACCCCTGCCACCGCCGCCTCCACCACCGTGGCTATGCCAGCCTCCTCCTCCTTGCATCATCTTCTATTCACCTCAATTCGCTGGCGGAAGTACTCTGCGGCATCTATCCCACCCTTTTCTTTGTACTCCGCCAGGGCCTCCTTGTGCGTTGTCAGGTCCTCCATTAAGAAGAGGTCGTCATACCAATCCTCAAGCACCTCAACAGCCATAACTTCCACGGGAATTCCCCGCTTCTGAGCGGTCTCAGCAAGGGCCTTATATACGTACTCATGTTTCAAAGTTACTGTAAGCTTATTCATGTTCCTACTCTACCACCGCTATGGACTCTATCTCCAGGAGATAGTCGGGCTGGGCCAGGCCGGCCACTACTACCAGCGTGCTGGCTGGTAGCGGCCCCGTAAGGTATTTGCTGCGCACCTCTCCCAGGGCCTCTCGAAACCTGGGGTCCGTAAGATATACGGTGATCTTTACCAGATTGCTAAAGTCCGCCCCGACGGATGCGAGGGCCTTTTTCATGTTCTCGAAGACCTGGGTTGCCTGAGCCGAGAAGTCGCCCCGCCCTACTATTCGGCCATTCTCGTCCTGGGGCACCTGCCCGGAAATGTATACCGTGTTTCCTGCTCGTACCACAGGGCTGTAAATAGTTGGCTTAGGCAGCCCTTCTGGCTGTATTCGTTCAATTGCCATAGCTCTATACCGCCTTACTGTATCTTATGAGCCTATCTGCTATACGGCGCTGAATTATAGAGGGAAGCCTCTCCAAGGATCTGGAGGCTGTCCCCTCTACCTGAACACGGTGATTCAAGGCCGTTTACGGAGATCGAGACGGGCCAATACCACGTCCAAGTCTTCAAATTCACCTACCTGTTCCTGGGCTTCCTTCAGTTCTAGGGCATCCTCCAAGTCTTCAAGACGAGCGAGTAAACGCTTATACTCCTGGATGCTCAGCACCACTCCCTTAGGCTTCCCTTTGGGGTCAACTAGAAGATTTACCAAAAGCACACCTCTTTCATAAGTTCACCTCTACCCTCTCTCTCGCCTCCTCCTGGTCCTTGAGCTGCAGCTCGTAGATCTCTCGGTAGAAGCCGCCCTTCTCCAGAAGCTCATGGTGGGTCCCTCGCTCCACTATCTCACCGTCCTTGAGGACCAGGAGCTGGTCGGCGTTAAGGACGGTGCGCAGCCGCTGGGCGATGACGAAGGTGGTGCGCCCTTTCATGAGATCGGCCAGAGCTTGCTGG
The DNA here is from genome assembly GCA_016844365.1 of Dehalococcoidia bacterium. Next base: position 2,635 of record JAENIT010000005.1, on the reverse strand, counting down.
ATAAGGTACTCCGTCTCCATGTCAACGCTGGAGGTGGAATCGTCCAGGATGAGGATCTTGGGGTTCATAAGGAGGGTACGGGCTATGGCCACTCGCTGCTTCTGTCCCCCCGACAGAGTTATGCCGCGCTCACCGACCCAGGTGTCGTAGCCCTCAGGAAGGCCCATGATAAAGTCGTGCATGCGGGCCACCTTGGCCGCAGTCTCTATCTCCTCCTGGGAAGCGCCCACCGCTCCGTAGGCTATGTTGTCCCTGACCGTTGCCGTGAAGAGAAAGACATCCTGGTGGACTATGCCCACATTGGCCCGGATGGACGCCAGGGTTACGTCCCGAATATCTGTGCCGTCGATGGTCACGCGCCCGCCGGTGGCATCGTAAAAGCGAGGGAGCAGGCTGACTATGGTGCTCTTCCCACTGCCAGTGGCTCCCAGGAGGGCTACCACCTGGCCGGGCTGGGCATCGAAGGTGACGTTCCTCAGCACAGGGCTCACCGCGTCGTAGCCAAAGGATACCTCCTCAAATCGCACCCTCCCCTGGACGGATGGCAGTTCTACCGCGTCCGGTCGCTCTTTAACCGCCGACTCCGCGTCCAGGATCTCGAAGATCCGTTGGCCCGCGGAGATAGCCCTAGCGAACACATCGGATACCCAGCCCAGATTTCGCACGGGCATGGCCAACATTGCCAGGTAACCGTTAAAGGCTACAAGCCCCCCAAGAGTCAGCCGTCCGATTATCACCTCACGTCCCCCGTACCATAGGATAGCTGCGGTGATAGAGAGGATAATAAAGGTCATGGTGGCGGAGTTAAAGGAGCGTATCTTGCTGGCGCTATAGCTGGTGTCGTAGAGATCGCGGGCCAGGCTCCCAAACTTCTGGCTTTCGAATGCCTCTCTGGCAAAGGCCTTGACCACCCTGATGCCGGATAGGTTCTCTTGCAAGGTGGTGCCCAGGGCGGCTATCCCCTCCTGCACCGACAGCCATATCGGCCGCAGGCGTACGCTGGTGCTGATAGCCCGGTAACCCACCAGTGGCAGCAGCATGAAGACAATGATTGCCAATCGCCAGTTGAGACTCACTAGGAGGACGCAGGCCCAGGAGAACATCACCATCGTCTGCACGGTGCGAATGACTCCCATCTGAATGAAGTTCCGTACCGCCTCCACGTCCGCAGTGGCCCGGGACATAAGCTGTCCCGTCTGCTGGCGATCGTGATAAGCGTAGCTCAGGCTCTGGAGATGGTCGTATATGGCGTTCCGGACGTCGTAGGCTACACTCTGGGAAAGGTACTCCGCCAGGTAGGTCTGGCCGTAGGCGGAAATCCCCCTACCAACTGCCGTGACCATGACCAGAAGTCCTGAGCCAATCAGCACACCTCGATCACCACTAGTAAGCCCCACATCTATGGCGTATTTGACGATCCAGGGGGCAGCCATAGCGAAGCCAACGGAGCCTACCAGGCACCCATAGGCCAATATCAACCTTATCCAGTATTTCTTTAGAAACGACAGTTGCCGTAGGAGTATGCCCATATTCAACCTGCAAACTACAGAAATTATACCCCTCTTGAGGAGATGTATGCAAAAGTTTTTTCGCTTTATGATGGGGCCTCAGAATGTTTCACAGGGGGCTTCTTATTGTTGCGATAGCTCTTGACACCCATTCGGGCCAAGGATATACTCAGCCACAGAAAGACCCATAGGCGCTATTCCACAAGACCATCGTTTTATTCTGGCATGGAGGTTGGGTATGGCAGCAGAAGTAACCTGGGACGATGTCAGGGCACGGATAGGTGAGGAGTTGGGCGGCGAGTCGGAGGGCGTCGAGCCAGTATCGGAGATGGCTATCCGCCGAGTGCTTGAGGCCCTGGAGTTCGACTGCCCCCTCCACTATGACGAGGCGGCGGCTAAGAGCGTGGGGTATAAGGGGATAATCGCCCCACGCCACATGATGGATACCTTCGCCAACACTGCCCGGTGGGTGCCTGGCATGTCCACCCGCTGGACGACCAACGATCCCGATTTTACCATCGGCGGTATCCCCAGCGGCACTCCAGCCAAGGAGATCCCCACGCCGGGGACCCACAGCTTCGTTACAGAGATTGAGATCGAGTACTTTGAGCCTCTGTACATCGGTGACAAGGTAATTCAAAGAGGCCGAAAGCTCTTGAGCGTCAGCGAGAGGGAGACCAGCGTTGGGAAAGGCGCATTTACAGTCTACGAGTCCAGGTACTACAACCAGCGGGGCGAACTGCTGGCCATAGCTCGCAGGGGCGGCTACCGCTACTATCCCCACAAGAAGTCGGAGTAGCCAGAGAGAAAGGAGGACACCATGGTTGACTGGAGCAAGCAGGTCTACTGGGAGGATGTGAAAGAGGGAGACGAGGTCCCTCCGGTCTCTGTCGCCTTGACCGTCCAGCGATTGATTATGCTGGCCGGGGCTAACCGAGATTTCCATCCCATTCACCACAATCGGGATGCGGCTCAGGCCGGCGGCGCTCCCGATATTTACATCAACAACAATTCCTGCCAGTCCGCCTTAGGCGGATGGGAGCGCACCGTGCGAGAGTACATAGGTCTCCGAGGGGTCATCAAGCGGGCTGGCCCCTTCCGAATGCGCATCTTCAACACCCCCGGGG
>JAENIT010000108.1 GCA_016844365.1 Dehalococcoidia bacterium | reverse complement strand
GGGGGTGCTCATCAGTGTCCACTATCTTGGGATCGCCCCTGCCTTGAGGCACCTCTACGGGCACTATCTCATCCTTGAAGCGCCCGCTCTCGATGGCCTTACCGGCCCGAGCCTGGCTCATGGCGGCGAACTCGTCCATCTCCCGACGAGTGACGCCGAACTCCTCTGCGACGTTCTCTGCAGTAATGCCCATGTGACAGTCCTCGATCGCGCACCATAGGCCGTCCTTGATCATCTCATCGATGATCTGCCCGTCGCCGAGGCGGTAGCCATAGCGACCCTGCTGCATTAAAAAGGGAGCGCGGGTCATGTTCTCCAGGCCCCCGGCCACTATAATATCCGCATCGCCGAGGCGGACCGCTTGGGACGCCAGGACTACTGTTTTTAGTCCCGAGCCGCACACCTTGTTGATGGTAGCCGCTGGGATCGAATCGGGCAGGCCGGCCGCTATGGCTGCCTGGCGAGCTGGGTTCTGTCCAAGGCCGGCTGAAAGGACGTTCCCCATGAGCACCTCGTCTACCTGCTCCGGAGATACGCCTGCCCGTCTCAGGGCCTCTTTTATAACAGCGGCGCCCAGCTTAGGGGCAGGCATCTCGGTGAAGCCCCCACCCATAGCGCCCACTGCTGTGCGCACAGCGCTTATGATGACAGCGTCAGTCATTATACTATCCCTCCTCCGTTACAGGCTTCAAAGGTCTATGTCGAGCCTCACGCATCGTCCGTTCTGAGGCTGCTTAGCATTTATTGTTGTCAAATGTTATACCCAAAAGGGGAGAAAAGTAAAGTGATCTGCTCCATTGACTTAGGCTCCAATGGTAGATACATTGGTGTCAGCTAAAAAGAGCGTCTTTATGCAAATATCTTTGAAAACATGACAAAAGCTAGGCTTATCGACGGCAAGGATGGGGAGTCGACTCCGCCGCTAGCGCTGTACGGCGCTCTCCTGGCTATAGTGCTCCTCTCTCTCGCGATGCGACTGCCCTTTCTGTCTGCACCCCTCAGCGCCGATGAGGGGGGCTACGCCTATGTGGCCTACTGGTGGAGCAGAGGGGAGGCGCTTTACCGCACCGTATGGATCGACCGTCCCCAGGGTATATTCCTCATTTACGCTTTGGGGATGAAGCTCGTTGGCGAGTCCACAGAGGCCATCAGGCTGTTCGGCGCCCTGTACAGTTCGGTAACCTGCATCTTCGTTTACCTGGTCGGGGCTCGCGTTCTAGGGCGCTCGATTGGTGCGCTATCCTCCCTGTTCTTCGTTCTGATGTCCGCTCACCCAATCGTAGAAGGCTTTATACCCAACGGCGAGCTGTACATGGCGCTCCCCGTCACCATCAGCGCTTTCCTCCTCTTTCGCGGGTATGGGAGGGAGCGTACTTTCTTGTGGCTGATGGGCGCGGGCGTCGCTGCTGGCGCCGCCTTTATGATGAAGCAATCGGGAATAGTGGCTCTTTTCTTTGCCCTCTCTTACGTGCTCATCCAGTGGAAGTCGAGCGGTGGCGGCGATGTCCGCAGGTTAATGAAAGAGATCGGCGCAGTAATGGTGGGGTTTGCGATGGTCTTTGGGCCGGCCCTAGCCCACGGTCTATCCCTAGTCTCCGTAGATTACCTGAGATTTTTAACTCATTACGGTTGGACCGGGGTAAGCTTTTGGTCGGACCATCCTTTGCGGCAGTTGGTGGTCTTCTTGAGCCGCTTCATTATCGTAGCGCCGGCGTGGAGCTTCTTCTTCCTGGGTGGCTGGTGGGCCTTTGTGCTGGGAGCCAGGAATCGATATCTGTATCTCTGGCTGTTTTGGAGCGTCGCCGGCATGGCTATTGGGGGGAACTGGTACGTTCACTACTACATCCAGATCGCGCCACCCCTGTCTATTCTGGCCGCTCAGGGAGTATTGGCGCTGTTGCTTCGCCGCCGTGATAGCAGAAGCATGGCCTTCGCGACCTGGGCTATGGCAGCCATGGCGGTCTTCTTTGTGGCTAACCTTGGGTATTACTACCTGGCTCCCAGCGCCGACGAGAGGCTCTTCAAGCTGCAAAAGGAGCCCCGATTCCTGGTCCAGAGGGATATTGTGCAATACCTACATAGTAACACTCCGGAGGATGCCACTATATATTTAGCCTACTCCGGGGCCGATATTACATATCTATCTCACCGCTTGAGCGCCATCAAATACCTCTATCTGCGAGCTTTGTTGCACGTGCCCGGCGCTATCGAGGAGACGTTAGCCATTATGGCCGACCCATCTAGAAGGCCAGACTATATAGTGGCGGACTCATCTCAGCTAGAGATACCCCTTGGACCGGGGGATAACAGGTTTCTTGAAGCTCTGGATGAATACTACGTCAGAGAGATTACCTATCAGGTTCCCAAGGATACGACTGTCGTTGAATTCTATATCTATAGAAGTATCACTTCACAGACCTCGCACGTTGTTAGAGATGTGGAGCCAGCAGTGAAAGGCGGTTCGCAATGAACTCAGGAATCACCGACCCAGAAATCAGCATAGTCCTTCCGACAATAAATGAGGCGGACAACCTTGCTGTTCTCTTGCCTCAGGTCAAGACCATCTTGGAGCGGCTGGGCTGCGCCTACGAGATCCTGGTGGTTGATGGTGGCTCCTCTGACGACACAAAGGCGGTAGCCCTGAGCAACGACGCTACATTTTTAGCCCAAAGAAGCACAGGATACGGGGGCGCGCTGCGGGAGGGCTTCGCCCGGGCCAGGGGTAGGTACATCCTGACCCTGGATGCCGATCTCTCCCACAACCCGGACTTTATCCCCTCCATGTGGCGGGAGCGACAAAATGCGGCGATAGTTATCGCCTCCCGGTATGTGCTCGGCGGATCGGCTATGATGCCGCCAACCCGCTGGATTCTGAGCCGGATACTTAACCTCTGGTTTCGGCGCGCCCTGAGTCTGCCTTTCAGCGACCTTTCCAGCGGTTTTCGCCTCTATCGCGCCGATGTGCTCAGGGGCGTGGAGCTGTCAAGCAACGACTTCGACTTTCTCCAGGAGGCGTTGATAAAGGTTTTCGCTCAAGGGTGGCCCGTTCGTGAGGTGCCATTCCGGTACTCGCCCCGGCGCTCTGGCAACTCCAAGGCTCGCCTACTCCGCTTCGCCCGCTCCTACGCCAGCACTTTTATGAGGATGTGGAAGCTGCGGAACTCCATCCACTCCGCGGACTACGACGAACGGGCTGCCAGGACTTGGCTCCTTCCCCAGAGATTATGGCAGCAGTCCCGCTATTCAATAATCACTCGCTTGGCCCAGGGCGCTGGCGCGATACTGGACGTGGGTTGCGGTTCCAGCGGGATTTTTCGCGATCTGAACAACTGCCTGGGTCTGGACGTCAAGATGGGGAAGCTGCGTTACATGCGCGGGTACAACAAGCCAGTAGTGGCCGGCTCCATCTTCTGCCTCCCTTTCAAGGACGAGTCCTTCGACTGCGTCATATCCTCTGAGGTTATAGAGCACATACCAGAGGGTATGGATCCCTTCCATGAGATGAGGCGTGTCCTGCGAAGAGGTGGACGCCTCATTCTTGGGACCCCGGACTACGGCACGTTATCCTGGAGGACTATCGAACGGATTTACGCCGTCGTTGTGCCCGATGGCTACGCTTCTGAGCATATAACCCACTACACAAAGAGCTCCCTCACTGAGCTGCTTCTGGGACTGGGTTTCCAATTGGAGTCGGTTTCCTACGTCTTCGGTTCGGAGATGATCTTTTCGCTGCGGAAGGTTTAACCCACAATGGCTGCCGACGCTCCGCGCCCTCAGGACACGAGATCACTGCTAATAAAGTCCGGCATATTGACCGAGGATGAGCTGAGGTTGAGGGAAGAGCAGTCGATGAAGGGCCCTGCTGCTGGGGGAAGCCGCTTGATGTACCGAGACCCCTACTTCCTCAGCGGCCTGGACTTCAGCGAGGCCACTGGAGCGGCCCGCTGGGACTGGGATGTATCCAAGACACATCTCTTCTGCTCCTGGGCCCAAAAAGCGCTGCGAGACCGCTTCTGTCTCGAGGTGACGGTAGA
>JAENIT010000229.1 GCA_016844365.1 Dehalococcoidia bacterium | reverse complement strand
TTCTGATTTACCTGGTCCAGGGCACAAACCTCCAGTTGGAGCGGGGCACCTTCCAACTCCTGGTGATTGCAGGGGCTGTGCCTGGAATCCTAGCCGTGCTAGTGCTTATACTCCTCGTTCATGATGTTAGAACAGAGGCGCGAAGAGTGCCATTTCCATCCCTTAGACTTGCAGGCTTTGACAGGAGCTTCAAAGCCTTTGTGTTGATCTCTCTCCTATTTACCCTGGGCAACTCCAGCGACGCCTTCCTGGTCCTTCGGGCCCAGAGCCTGGGTATTCCTGCATTCCATATCTCACTATTGCTCGTGCTCTTCAACTTAGTCTATGCCTTGGGATCAACCCCCTTTGGGGCCATGTCCGACAAGTGGGGACGACCTCGGGTTCTGCTGATCGGCTGGCTCCTCTACGGTCTGGTGTACCTGGGCTTTGCCCTGGCTTGGGCATCCTGGCAACTTTGGCTCCTGTATCCGCTATACGGGGTCTATTACGCGATGGCAGACGGAGTCGGACGGGCTCTAGTTGCGGACTTGGTGACGCCAGACCAAAGAGGGACCGCTTACGGAGCCTATCATACCGTCATCGGTCTGGCTGCCCTGCCTGCTAGTGTTATCGCCGGACTACTATGGCAGGGCATCGGGCCATGGGGGGGATTCGGCCCTCACGCCCCCTTCCTCTTAGGAGCTTTTATGGCCCTTCTCAGCGCCTCGCTCTTTGCGAAATGGCTGGGAACAGCGAATCAATCGCCGAAGGCGGCCTGACTATGGCTAACCTCCGTCTTGGCGAGACTCGCTGTGGAAGCGCGGTTTTCAAGTGGGGCGCTCGCACCTACATCATGGGAGTCATCAATGTGACCCCTGACTCCTTCTCCGGCGACGGCTTAAGTGGGAGTGTAGATAGCGCCGTGGCCCTGGCGAAGGATTTCGCGGCCGCGGGAGCAGACGTTATTGATGTAGGCGGAGAATCGAGCCGACCTCCTTGGGCGTATCCAGGAGCCACTCCAGTATCCCTGGACGAGGAGCTGAGGAGAGTGATGCCCGTCATCCAAGCCCTTGTAGCGACTGTAGATCTCCCCATCAGGATCGACACCTACAAGGCGGAAGTTGCCCGCCGCGCCATCGAGGCCGGAGCCGCGATGGTCAACGACGTTTGGGCGCTGGAGAAAGACCCTGATATGGCGGCTGTGGTGGCACAAAAGCGGCTGTGGTGGCACAAAAGGGGGTTCCGGTAGCGCTCATGCACAACCAGGAGCACACCAATTACCAGGACCTGGTGCCCGATGTGGTGGCTTATCTAAAGCAACGGGTAGAAACCGCCTTGGCCGCTGGCATAGCCTGGGAGAACATCATCATCGACCCCGGCATCGGCTTTGGCAAGACCTGGGAGCAGAGCCTGGAGCTTCTACGCCGCCTGGATGAGCTAAAGACGATAGGCCACCCCATCCTTCTGGGCACGTCCCGTAAAGGCTTCATCGGCCGAGTGTTGGACCTGCCTCCTGAGGATCGAGTCGAGGGCACCGGGGCTACAGTAGCCCTGGGCATCGCCAAGGGAGCGGACATGGTAAGAGTCCACGATGTCCGGGAGATGGCGAGAGTGTGCCGAATGACCGATGCCATCGTCAGGGGTGTGATAACTCCCATCCCAGCCCCTGGCGAGGTTTAACGTCGGGGAAATGCCTTCAAAGCCAGAGACAATCTATCTAGGCCTCGGCTCCAACCTGGGGGATCGAGAGGCCAGCATCGCGCGGGCGCTGGAGCTGCTACGCAGCAGGCTGACACTAACTGAGGTATCCTCCCTCTATGAGACCGAGCCGGTAGGCTACCGAGACCAGCCGCCCTTCCTCAACGCCGTCTGCTTCGGCTCTACCCTACTGGAGCCTCTGGAGCTTTTGGCAGCGGTGAAGGAAATAGAGGACGCTTTGGGCAGAGTCCCCACCATCAGGCACGGCCCCCGGGTCATAGATATCGATATTCTCCTCTACGCAGACCTGGTGATGGATAGCCCGACCCTTACAATACCCCACCCCCGAATGGCGGAGCGGGCCTTCGTGCTGGTCCCTCTAGTGGAGATAGAGCCTGGTGTAATGCATCCCTCGCTGGGTAAGAAATATGCAGAACTATTAGCGGATATGGGGGAGAGGGACGGGGTGAAGCTTTTTAATCCAAGAATGGGGAGGCAACTAGCGCCGCCCGAGGTGGTGGGATAACGGGTCTATAGTGTAGCTGTACCTTAGGAGGGCGGGCCAGAGGCGCTCTCTGAAGGCCCACCACCACTGGGTCTGGGCCCGGGGGCCTCGATCTCAGTCGTGGCCATAGTCCAGCCGATCCAGAAGGCCAGGACCATCACTGCTAAGAAGCCAACCAGTACGGGAAGTGCAACGGCCCAGTAGCTGTGCGCCAAAATCCCCCCAGCAACCAACGCGCTGAGGCCGACCGACACAATGCAAACAATCACTCCGCCAACACGAGCCTTGTCCATGCTCTAACAATCCTCCTCTTTTAGAGG
>JAENIT010000107.1 GCA_016844365.1 Dehalococcoidia bacterium | reverse complement strand
TGAGGACCAGGAGTATCACGCTCAGAAGGGCTACACTAACGAGCCCAAGCGTTGCACATCCTGTCGTCAGAGTCGTCGCGACAACCGCTCTTCAGGCGGGTACAGCTCCGGCGGTGGTGGATATTGCGGCGGCGGCGGCGGCGGCGGCGGGTACAGGCGAGAGATGTACCCTGCGGTATGCGCCCAGTGCGGCAAGCAGACCGAAGTGCCCTTCCAGCCCAGGGGCGATCGCCCGGTCTATTGCCAGGAGTGCTATGAGCGAACAGGTGGCCGTCAGCGACGGTGATCATTGCGTTAGCATGAGAAACGTGAGTGGGGAGCCTATGGCTCCCCACTCACGTTTCTACGTGGGAAGATAGATATGAGCTATGTGATACTCAATGATGGAGAAGACACAGATACTATCTTGCCAATGCCATTGCTTTGCGGGCTTTGGCTCGGTCATCTGCCTTGAGGAGTTGCTTGCGAAGACGGAAGCTCGAAGGCGTTACCTCCACCAGTTCGTCATCGTTGATGAAGTCCAACGCCTCCTCCAGGCTTAGTTTTACAGACGGGGTCAGGCGGATCTTGATCTCGGCACTCGCGGCTCGCATGTTGGTCTGCTTCTTTTCTTTACAGATGTTCACTGCGAGGTCGGTCCCCTGGGCATGCAGGCCCACAATCATACCCGCGTAGACTCTGGTGCCGGGTTCTATGAAGGTTTCCCCGCGCTCCTGGGCGTTGGCCAGTCCGAAGGTGACCGCCACGCCCTCCTCGAAGGCGACCAACGCCCCATTTCGGCTGCCGCGCAATCTACCCGCCCAGGGACGGTACCCCAACAGCAGACTGCTCATGGTCCCGTTGCCGCCAGTAAGGGTCAGGAACGCATTGCGGAACCCTATGAGACCTCTGGTGGGGATAATGAACTCCATACGCACGCCGCCGCGACCGTCGTGGTGAAGGTTTTCCATAGCAGCTCCCCGGTTGGCGAGACTCTCCGTCAGCGCACCGATATAAGCCTCTGGGGAGTCGATCACCAAGTGCTCATAAGGCTCGTGGACCTGCCCGTCGATGATTTTGGTTATGGCCTCCGGTTTGGAGACCTCCAACTCGTAGCCTTCCCTGCGCAGCACCTCGATTAAGATACTCAGGTGTAGCTCGCCCCGACCCGAGACCTGGAACACGTCTGCGTCCTGGCCGTCGGAGACCCGCAGGCTCACGTTGGTTTCCAGCTCTCTGTAGAGTCGCTCCCGGATTTGTCGAGAGGTGCAGAAGCGCCCTTCCCGGCCTGCAAAGGGCGAGGTATTCACGCCAAAGCTCATGACTACGGTGGGCTCGTCGATGGCGATGGTGGGAAGGGCATCGGGAGCGTCTACGGCGGCCACGGTGTCGCCCACATTCACTCCTTCCAAGCCACTGATGGCGACAATCTCGCCGACTGTTGCCTCCTCAACGGCGTACCGTTTAAGCCCCAGGAAACTGTACACCTGGTTGATGCGGCCCCGAATGTGTCGACCGTCGCGGTCGATCCTGATCACACTCTCGCCGGTGCGGACGACGCCACGGAAGACGCGTCCGATAGCTATCTTCCCCTGGTAGCTGTCGTACTCCAGGGTGGTAACCAGAAACTGGAGCGGCCCGTCAACGTCACCTTCCGGCGCCGGAACTGTATTGAGGATAGTATCGAATAGCGGCTCCATCGAAGTGCCCGGCACATTGTGGTCTAGGGTGGCAGTGCCAGCTTTGGCGTTGGTATAGATTACGGGGAAATCGAGCTGGTCAGAGTGGGTGGCAAGGGAGAGGAACAGGTCCTGGGTTAGCTTCACCACCTCCTCCGGACGCGCCAAGGCGCGGTCGATCTTGTTCACCACCACGATGGCCTTCAGCCCCATCTCCATGGCCTTGCCGAGGACAAACCGAGTCTGGGGCATGGGGCCCTCTACAGCGTCGACTAAGAGGAGGCAGGCGTCAGCCATGTTCAGCACCCGCTCTACCTCGCCTCCGAAGTCGGCGTGTCCTGGGGTATCGATGATGTTGATGCGAACGTCCTGGTAGATGACCGCGGTGTTCTTGGCGAGGATGGTGATCCCGCGCTCTCGCTCCAGATCGTTGGAGTCCATGATGAGCTCGCCCACCTGCTCGTTATCTCGGAAGACATGGCTCTGCTTGAGCAGCGCATCCACCAGGGTGGTCTTCCCGTGGTCGACGTGGGCGATGATTGCGATGTTACGAAGGGGCATTATCATTTATGAAATTTCCTTAAATCCATTAATAAATCTGGTGAGATACAATAGTTTACCGAAGGGCTCACTACAAGCATCATAGCAGATTTTGTGAAATCGTGCACGAGAGAGGATAGGCTGGGGAAGCGGGGAGAGCCGTATGCGGATTGTGGCGCCCGCACGATCTCTTATCGAGGTGCCACTATATTCGTGCTGTGATTACTGGCATCAACTAATGAGCGTCAAAGCATTCAGGGTTATATACGTTCCTACGGATCGACCATGCCATTTTTCAAGGTCACTAAGAGGGATCAAACTGGGCTGGAGCGACATCACCCATGTTCAGGGTGGAGGATACCGCTCAACTCCAGATAAGGCACTCTCCTAGCTTCTCTCCGTCGAGTGCCTTGTGCACCTTCGGACTCCATGTATACAGACCTTCAACAACAGCCCCACAAGATGGTGATGCCACACACATCCAGCAGGCCTAGCCCTGTCCGCCCCGTCCGACTTTGCTCACGTGGAGAGCCTAATCTAAGAACTCACCACGGTTCTCCAGGAGAGAGAAGAAAAGTAGCGTCCCACGTCCCGTGCTAGCTGTTCCTCCGGCGCCTATTCGTCTAGTGAGGCCAGATCAATTATAGTGACCTCTTGACTCTCTGATGTGAGATCTAGAATGGCCACTGTACTAAGCCGCACGTTCTGCCCAAACATAGTGGGACTTCCAGGGTTTACCAGAAGCACGCCCTGGTGGGTCTCCACCAAGGCTTGATGGGTGGAGCCGAAGACCACAATGTCCACCGTCCTGCCGAAAATATTCTGCAATGCATTAGGCAGAGACAATCTAGCAGGGTATCTTTTCGCCATCGCCCCTGGGAAAAGATCGTCGTTCATGCCCGGCAAGACCAGCTCATGGACAAGACCAATGGTGTGGCCTTCTGCCTCTACGACTATTGGTTCACTAGCCCTAGTGGCAGCCTCTCTCAGACTCAACGTCCCCGCCATTGACGCCTTGACTGGCGCGATACGCTCGAGCCATTCTATGCAAGAGGGTATGTAGATATCTCCTGCGTGGAGGATGAGATCGACTCCCTGAAAAGCCAGGGCCACCTGGGGCGGGGGCTCCTTTCCCATACTTGGGATGTGGGTGTCTGAAATCAGGCCAATTTTCATACAGTGTATTTAATTCTTAGGCAGTCTGTCCGTTTTCCCCCCATTTAAGCCAGGGTTCAGAAACGCCCTCGTGATCCCATAGGAATTCGAACCCTGCCCTTTCGGCGAACTGGCGGTCCAACTCTCTGTCGCCGATATGGACGTATCTCTCCGCCTCTAAACGCTGCTTCACGTCACCGAGCAGATGCTTAGCGGAAACGAAATCCGGCTTGATGTTGGCCCGGTCCCAGAGCGCCTGCTGGGCGCTGGGAGCACGATCAGAACAACTGCCAATAAGGAACCCAAACGATTGGGCCCTTCTCACCATTTCCAATGTAATCCCGCCAGGGGGATCACCAACCTCTAGTGTGCCGTCGATGTCAAAGCTTATCAAGAAAGCCAAATCGGATCCTCCATAGTTACTTAGTGTCTACTCGCCTCACTGAGTATAAGCGATTCAGTATATTATAGTCAATATGCTACTTGTGGGCCTACCCACCCGGAGGCAAGTAGGCCCACAAGAGCAATGCTGATCTATCCCATCAAATCGGACATCTAGTTTGGATTTTTGCCGTAGACCATCCAGTCGGAGGTGCCGGGCGTGAAAGCGCCGGCGACGTGAATGCAATCGAGTTGGTTCCACCAGCGGGTGCGTCCGTTACCGGAGTTCCCACCGCTGGATGAGAGAGGGTGCGGCCCCTCAACCCTGATATCCCCGGCGTAGAAGTCGTGGGCCTCTCCCCGCTTCACGCCGTGCCACCCAAAGCCCTCCAGGTAGTACTGGAAGAAGAGAGTATAGCCGTCGTACGGATTGAAGATGTCCAGGTCAGCAGGGGTGAGCCCCGAGCCCTCATAGCACTTCTTGGCGATGCTATCGGTCCACGCTTCAGTCTCATCCAGAGTTTCAACCATACTCCGGACAACGCCCCTTTGCTGGACATGGTTAAGAACGTAGACCGGAGGCTGCTTCATGTCCCTGGCCCGCTCGGCGGTGGTGAAGAGGAAGGCCACGGCCGTCTGGATCGGCAGGTCGGCGTCCCAGATATTCAAGGGTTTATGTAGCCACCGTCCGGACAGGTAGTCCTCCTTGGTAAAAGGCTCCGGTCGGTGTTGGTAGTAGAACCCCTCAGGAAACATGAGGCCGTTCCGGTGCTGGTTCACAACGAAGGGGGCCATCCTATCGTGGTTGGAGCCGTATTTGCGGCAGTACTGATCAAAGCCAAAGCCTATCTGCGGCATCAGCCCCCAGCCAAAGGGTTCTGTCCATTGAGAGTTCCCGGAAGCGGTCATCTGAGGGTTCTGGTGGTACCGGCCCGGCATGTTACCAGTGGCCCGTGTAACCAGAAGGGTGTGGGCCTTACCGTCACCCACAGCCTGGGCGCCAACAGTTAAGGCGGGGGAGATACATCCTGGGGTATGCGAGGTAAACCCGACGTTCTTGAGCCCCATGTTCTTGACTATCCAGTCCGCGCTGACCCCGCTGAGGCCGTCCTCGGAGTCGTAGGGTGGGGCTAAGTAGTGCCTTGGCTTCCACGCGTCCCCCATGCCCTGTGGACAGGAAACGACTCCGTCAATGTCATCTTTCGAAATCCCCGCGTCATTCAGACACTTTTCGATTGCAAGAATTTGCCAGGCGCCCAGGCTGGTTTCAATGGTTTCTTCCCAGCGCCGGGCAACGGGGCCTTGCCCTATTCCGGCGACTGCCACCTTCCCCCGGTGCTCCCATAGGCCCAGGCCTTCTTTGCTTCGATACACTGAAGCCGGTGCATTTTCCGTTGGTGCCATTATCCACCTCTTTAATGCGTTATATTTCTCGTATCTACTACGACCGGCTGGTCTAGCGTACCACCTGCCACTCGTTAATCAACTGGCCGTTGTGCGTCGCCTCAAAGGTCACCTGGACGGCGGCCCCTATCGGGACATCATCCGTGGGAGTCCCTGGTAGGTGAGAGAGGAACTTGATCGCTGGGTTCTCCTCCAACTCTATCACGGCGAGGTTGAACGGCTGAATCTCATGGAGCGCCATGACGCGGGAGTCGTAGGCTACGCAGTAGCCATGTATCTTGCCTCGTCCGCTGACCTCATGCCACGTCAGGTTGTCTTTTGAGCCACACTTTGAGCACACCGGTCGCGGTGGGTGTTGCATCCAGTTACAGGCTGTGCAGGTCTGCACCACAAGCCGCCGCTCATTACAAGCATCCCAAAAGGGCTTGGTTAATTCATCGGGTACGGGGGATACTTTTGGCATTGTTCACCTCCTTCACAAGATACTTTTCTAGCCCAAGTATAGGTAGGGGTCTACGGATTGTCAATATATAATAGAGGGTATAAATATTCATCCAAGATGGGCGCAGGGGATCGACGCGAGCCAAATCCGAGCTGGGCATATGACCGGCATCGTTGGACGGCTACATAGCGGGTTGGCGCTATGTCACGATAGTAACGGAATAGGCGTCGTGGTAGAATGGAGCAGATATTGGGTAGTGCACTTTAACTTGGCACAGCGACACTTGTTTCATCGCGGGATATGGTGTCAAGGACGGGTCATTCCCACGTCGCATCCATCACGTTTTTCTGAGGTGTCGAGACCATGACCACAACTAACCTTACCCACAAGCCGTCGGAGACCGCAGGGGTGCCCCTGCTGTTCACCCCCTACACGCTGCGAGGCATCACATTCCGTAACCGGCTGGTGGTGTCTCCCATGTGTCAATACGCCTGCGAGTCTCAGGATGGACTGGCTACCGCTTGGCACTTGGTGCATCTGGGCTCCAGAGCAGTGGGCGGCGCAGGTCTGGTGATCGCAGAGGCTACAGCCGTCAGCCCTGAGGGCCGGATATCACCGCAAGACCTCGGACTGTGGTCGGACGCACATGCCAAGGCACTCAAGCCGGCAGTGGACTTCGTTAGAGCCCAAGGCGCAGCGATGGGCGTACAGTTGGCGCACGCAGGACGCAAGGCCAGCACCAAGCCTCCCTGGGATGGCCGGGGCGCTGCGAGTGACGCCGAGGGTGGGTGGGATCCAATTGCGCCGAGCGCGCTGGCCTTTACGAACTACCGGAACC
>JAENIT010000004.1 GCA_016844365.1 Dehalococcoidia bacterium | reverse complement strand
ACCAGGTAACGGTGTACGCCACCAACGCGGGAGAGGTGGAGGCCATCTGGAATCGGCGCAAGCTCCTGCTGCCACCAGGAGATGAGACGATCAACGGGGTTAGAGTTGTCCGACTCCCACTCAAACACCTCCCTCTTTCTCCCTATGGTTACTATCTGTTCCGACGAATTGCTGTTCTGCTCTCCAGGTTCCCTTCCGTACCTGAGAGCCTGCTGCGAGCCATGTCCAGGTACACCCCCTGGGTTCCGGAGTTGGCCGCTGCCCTGGAGCGTCACGAGGGCCCAATAGATTTGGTCCACGCCTTCACAATACCCTTCGAGTCCCTCATCAGCGCGGCTGTGAGCTTTGCTCAGGCCCGGTCCATACCCACGATAATAACCCCATTCCTTCATACCGGAGAGGCCCTGGACCCCCATGTCAGCCGCTCTTACGCCATGTCCCACCAGGTGGCCCTGATGAAGGAGGCCCATCAGGTGACTGCCATGACTGAGGTGGAGCGGCGGTTTTTGGTGAGAGCGGGCCTCAGGGAGGATAGAGTGCAGGTCGTCGGGGCGGGAATACGCCTCGATGGCGTAAGTGCGGAGGTGAGAGAAGACCGCGCCCCTGTGACGGGCCAGCTCCATCGTCACCTGGTGCTGTTCCTGGGAGCCGCTACCTATGACAAGGGCGCTGTCCATCTCGTCCAGGCTATGGGCCTCCTGGCTGAGCGGGGTATAGATGCCCATCTGGTTATAGCCGGCACCGCTGTTGACCACTTCCACCGATTCTTCGATTCCCTCCCTGCTGACGTTAAAGCTCGCTGTCATCTCGCCGGTCGGGTATCGGAGGAGGAGAAGGGCGGACTCTTGGCAGCGTGCGATATTCTGGCCATGCCGTCCCGGGTCGATTCCTTTGGACTGGTTTACCTGGAGGCCTGGGGTCACAAAAAGCCCGTGATCGGAGCCAGGGCCGGTGGAGTGCCTGAGGTTATATCGAACGAGGAGGACGGCCTGCTGGTGGAGTTCGGCGACGTGCCAGCTCTGGCGGATGCGGTGGAGTCGTTGCTCAAAGACGAAGAAAAACGGATACGCTTGGGCCTCCGAGGGTACGAAAAGCTCATGACTCATTACACCTGGGACAAAGTCTATTGCAAGATGTGGGACGTCTACAAGAGAGCGCTTGAAGTATGAAGATCATCCAGGTGGTCCACCAGTACCTGCCCAAGTACGTGGGGGGGACGGAGATATACGTTAACCTCTTGGCCAAGGGCCTCACGGAACGGGGACATGAGCTGGTGGTGTTCTGCGGTGGCGACTCCGATGGACGCCAAGAGTACCAGGGAGTTCCGGTGGTCTCGGTTCCAGGGGGACTCAGAGGGCCAAGAGGGGTAGCGGGCAACTTCTTGACGGCCTTCAGCAACCCGGGGGCGGAGCGGGCTTTTCGGGAACTCTGCCAGGAGGAGCGACCGGATGTGGTCCACTTTCATCACGTCCTGGGGTTGTCCTCTCGCCTCGTAGCCATAGCGAGAGAGCTGGGAGTCCCCACTGTTTACACTCTCCACGACTACTGGTTCGTATGTCCTAACGGGCAACTCTTCACCGAGTACGGCCATCCTTGTGATGGTCCCGTCCTGGGGGTGAACTGTGGGGTATGCGCCGCTCTAAGATTGGGCGCTGCGCCCCTGGCTCTGCTAGCTCCCGCAGCCGCGCCGGTTTTTATCCTGCGCCAGCGGTTTATGAGGGAGGCGGTGAGCGCTTCGGACCTCATTCTGGCCCCATCCCAATTCATGCTGGACACGGCGGTCAAGAGTGGCTTGCCACAGAGCAAGCTTCGATTGCTGAGCCTCGGCATAGAGAAACCAGTGGTCACCGACTTACGCCCTCCTAAGGATGGGCTTATGTTTAGCTACATTGGCTCTATCGCCCGGACCAAGGGGGTCCATGTCCTGGTAGAGGCCTTCAATCGAGTGGCGGATACGAGGGCGGAGCTGCGGATCTACGGAGACACGGGCGCCTATCCGGAGTACTCTCAGGGACTTAGAAGGATGGCCTCCAACCCTAAGATTAAGTTCATGGGCCCGTTGTCCAGGGATAGGCTGGGTGAGGCTCTGGGGAATACGGACGCTCTGATAGTGCCTTCCCTCTGGTACGAAAACTACCCTCTGGTGGTGCAGGAGGCCTTCGCCGCAGGAGTGCCGGTTATAGCCTCCAACAGTGGCTCTCTCGCCCATCTGGTACAGGATGGAGTAAACTGGCTACTGTTTGAGACGGGAAAGCCCAGAGACCTGGAGGCGAAGATACGTCTGCTGGTGGCTAACCCTCGGTTGATTGATGACTTAAGATGTAACACGCCTCTTGTTAAAGGGGTGAAAGATCATATAATGGAATTAGAGGAGACCTATTTCGCCCTAGTGGCGGGAACGCCTGGTAAAGCGGGAAAGGTCGGTCAAAGCTAACAGATAGGGGGTAGCAAGCCAGAATGGAAGGCTTTGCGCAGACTCAGGGACGGTCAGGTATCTGGGGGCAGAACAGTATCGACCCCTCGGATCTGGGCTTGGTGAGCGTGGTCATACCTGTCTACAATGAGGAGGAGGCCATAGGCCACGACCTGGATGTCATCACCAAGGCGATGGACATTAGCGGCATCTACTACGAGGTGATAGTCGTGGATGATGGGTCCGGAGACCGGACGTCCCAGATTGTGGAGAGCAGGAAAGAGGTTAAGCTGGTACGTCACGACCGAAACCTGGGAACAGGGGCTGCTCTTAAGACGGGGATCCGTCACGCCAAGGGTGACATTGTGGTTATGACCGATGGCGATGGAACCTACCCCAACCACGAGATACCGGCCCTCCTGTCTTATATGGGCGAGTACGACATGGTGATTGGAGCCAGGAAGCGGGAGAGGGGGACTGTCCCCTGGCTGAGGACCCCAGCCAAGGCCTTCATACGAACTCTGGCCTCATACATGACCGGCGTCAAGATTCCAGACCTGAACTCAGGGCTCCGTTGCTTTCGAAAGGACGTGGCTGAGAAGTTCTTCCCCATCTTACCCCAGGGTCACTCGTGGGTGAGCACCATAACCCTGGCCTTTTTGAGCAGTGGCTATCAGGTCAAGTTCCTGCCCATCGACTACTACGAGAGGAAAGGCGGGAAGTCCTCCTTTCATCCCGTCAAGGACACCTTGAGCTATCTGGGTCTGGTGGCCAGGACCGTTATGTACTTCAATCCACTAAAGATTCTGGGCCCTCTTAGCCTAGCCTTGCTGACCATAGGTGGGGCCAAACTGATTCGAGATGTAATGGTCTACAATTTCCACGTGCCCGGCTCTACCATAATGATCGTTCTCACTGGCATCCAGGTGCTGGCCCTGGGCCTCATCGCCGACCTGATAGTGAAGAGGACCAGTCGTGATTTTTGAGCTACACTCATGATATTAGGACTTTGTAGGGGCAGGTTTCAAACCTGCCCCACAGTTCTATCTCAGGAGATAGCAGACATCACTTCAGAAAGACGCGGATTTCTAGTGAGTAGTTGACCGCGGCCGCGGCAACTGAGATAATCCTCAAGGGCGCGATCACATATCAAGGAGACTCGCTTATGAGCGAAGTGGATGTTACCGATACCATTGAGTTCGACAGGAACGTTGTTGGAGTAGAGGTCGATGTCGGTGCCCACGAGGTCACGGAGGAGAAGATCATCGCCTTCGCTGAGGCCATCGGTGAGACCAATCCCCTGTACCTCGACCCCGAGGCCGCAAAGAAGGGGCCGTATGGCGCCCTAATCGCTCCCCCCTGCTACTACACCTCCATCCGCCTTAGCCCGGGGCCGGACCCCCAGGTCACCTTCGGGACCACCGGCTTCAACGCTTCTCAGCACTGCGAATTTTCGGAGCCTATGAAGGCTGGCGATGTCGTCAGCGCCAAGGCGCAAATAGCCCAGGTGTACGCCAAAACCGGTCGCACCGGCACCATGGTGTTCGTGGTGCGGCGCACCACCTATATCAACCAGCACGGCCGAGTGGTCTTGGTGGTGGAGAGCTCCAATGTGCGGAGGGATATGAGGCAGTGAGCCAGACGTATTTTGAGGAAGTTGAGCTGGGCCAGGAGATTGGCCCTTTGGTTAAGCTGCCCACCCGTGAGCAGGTGCGGGATTACGTGAGCCTGTCGGAGGTGCGCCTGGGCCGTTTCACCAGCGATGCTGCGGCTCAAGGCGAGGGGCTGCGGGGCGTAATTGTGCCGGGGAATATGAGCATGTCTTTTCTTGCCCAACTCCTCACGGATTGGGTAGGACAGGAGGGACGGCTCGCCAAGCTGGAGGTGAACTTTCGGCGGATGGTGGAGCCCGGAGACCGTCTGGAGTGCAAGGCCGTGGTAACAGACATATCGGTGCGAGACGGGCGCAACCTGGTGGTACTGGACGCCTATATCGAGAACCAGCGAGGAGAGCGCCCGATACAGGGCATCGCCGAGGTATTGTTGCCGAGCAAGACCTAAGGCCAAGAAGAATCGGAGATAACTCTGTGGGCAGGTGGCCTCTCATAGTGTGGTCATCTGCTCACCCTCACGTTCGATAGGTGAGAAACCAAGTACACCCCTTGCCTCATCCTGTGAGGCAAGGGGTGTACTCTTAATACCCGTTAACCTTTTCGCAGCTATGCGATCAGGCTATCCGTCCTACGGTCTTGCCGTTCCTGAGGCTGCAGGAGTTGTCGCCGCTGCTGGCCTTGTCGCAGCAGGAGCGGCTGCTGGGGTTGTACCGGCTGCGGGTGTCGTTGCCGCTGCTGCTGGCCGTGTTGCGGCTGGAGCTGCAGGAGTCGTTGCCGCTGGCGCTGTTGTAGCCGCTGCTGCAGGCCGAGTTGCTGCGGCTGCGGGTGTCGTTGCCGCTGCTGGCTTGGTGGCCGCTGGCTTGGCTGGAGTGGGGGTGGCTTTAGCTCCTCCGCCCCCGCATCCCGCGGTGAGAGCCACCATGGTGCCGATAAGAAGACCGGATGAAATCCAGTATACCACCTTGGATCTATTTCCCTTGGACATATTGACTACCTCCTATTGCTATTGTTTCTTTCTAGCCCAAAGCCATTAAGATATATACGTGTCCCGTGCGCTAATGGATTCATTAGCGCACTACGAGTACACAAACATTGGTAACGAGATAGTGGCCCTCACATTACACTGTGCTATAATCTTGGTAAGAAATTGTTTACTATAGTAACGCCTGGCTGTTATCTCTATGGAGAATCATCCAGGGGTCGCAGGCCTTTTTGCCAGGAGGTATAATAACACGCTGTGGAGAAGGATGGCAACCTAGAGGACATCAACCTGATGAAAAAGGTTGCGTGTGGGGACAAAGACGCACTGGGAACTCTGTACGACCGTTACGCCAAGCTGGTCTACTCCCTGGCTCTGAGGATAACTGGCGATACCGATAAGGCTGAGGAGGTCACTCAGGAAGTCTATCTGACCCTTTGGAAACAGGCCTCTACCTTCCAGCCAGAGCGCAGCCGCTTGTCCACGTGGCTCACTACTATCACTCATAATCGGGCTGTGGACGAGCTGAGGCGGAAAGAGAATCGCATTCCTAAGACTCGCCTCGATAGCCTCGATAGCAACGGACATAATCACGTCAACTCTGCTGCCACTCTAGGGGATGATGTGGAAGAGCAGGTGTGGGCGACGGTGCGGCAGAGTTGGGTCAGGGAGGCAATAAGCAAGCTCCCCCAGCCTCAGCAAGAGGTCATAGTTATGGCCTACTTTAATGGAATGAGTCAGTCGGACATAGCCAAACACTTAAGCATCCCTATCGGCACTGTAAAGACACGTGTCCGTCTAGCCATGCACAAGCTCAAGGAATCTCTTTCAGAGAACGGTGTGGGGGGTGATGAATAGTGGACTGTCAAAGAGTTGAGGAACTGCTACCCATCTACTACCTGGGCGCTCTCGATGGTGACGAGGCCCGCGAGGTTGAGAAGCATTTGGAGGGATGTGCCGTCTGCATGGACCAAAGCGGGCATGATATCTGGACGACGCAACAGTTGGTCTACTCTATTGCCCTTGTGGAACCACCCAGGAGGCTGAGGGAGCAGGTCCTGTTGCACGTTACGGAGGTTGAGGCCGGACCACTTCCTGAAGAGGAAGATAGGGCTGTATCTTCCTTCGCCAAGGCTACCCACTCACGGCAGATGTGGACCGGACGAGCAGCTAAATTTGCCATAGCGCTGCTTCCGGTCCTGGTTCTGGTCCTGGTCTTCTGGATCACCCAGTTACAGACGCGGGTCGGCCGGTTAGAGAACCAAAACAGCGTGCTGGCAGTGCCCATAGGAGGAGAGTCCTTCGTCATGGGGCAACTGCCGTTCAATAATCAGGGGATTTATAGATTATCTCCTACCGGCGCCGCACCACAAGCTCGGGGTTTTATGGTGGCCTCCTCCAATGGCACCAGCGGTTTCTTGTTCGTGCATGGTCTCCCTCCCTTGTCCTCACCAGAGGCCTATCAGCTCTGGCTTATCAGAGATGGAGAGAAGAGCAGCGGAGGGGTCTTCTCAGTGGACGATGAGGGCTATGGTGTCGTAACAGTCACTTTGCCTGACCTCATCTCATCGTATAGGGCCATAGGCATCATCGCTGGGCCGATCTCCGACAACTACGATCTCCTGGGGACCACAGTCTTGGAGGGTGAGTTCTAGCAGGGATAGCCATGTGGCGATGAAGGTGCGGGATCTATACTAATGTGTTGGGATTCAAAGGGAGAGGATCACAGATAAGCGAGCAGGCCCGTCAGGGCTGTATAACGAAATGTGTGAAACGAGTTAAATAGAGCAGCGGTTGGATCACCACAAGCAACACTCCGAGAAAGGAGTGTGAGCCTAAGCCTTTTTCGCTTCGGCTAAAATCTGACACATCCCAGAGCCTTGGTGCTGTTGACTTTGCTTAGGCTGTTTGCTACTATTGCAGACAGCAAAACTTAATATGGCAGCGGGGATGCCCCGACATTTGGGGCACAAAAAGGGGAAGTTCGGTGGGAATCCGACACTGTCCCGCAACTGTGATGGCCGTTACCATGGCCTAAGTCAGATCGCCTTACCCCCGCCACGAGCCAGGCAGCCTTCGCGGAAAGGCCTGGGCTCCCGTGGAGCATCCACGGGTCTATCCCTTGTCTTATCCAGAGGCAGGGGACTTTTTATTTCTGTTTCACGGTGCTGTATAAGTATCGCAATTTTGGAAAGAATCGAGATGGTGAATCAAGACCTGGGCAAAACTCTAGTCGAGCGGTACGCGCTGGGGCCAGAGGCTATCGAGGCCAAGAGCTTCCAGATTGTGGCGGATTTGCTGCCACCGCTAGACTGCTCTCTCCAAGAGCGACAGGTTATCACGCGGGTGGTCCACGCCACCGGAGACCCGGCGGTTGCAGCCAGTGTCCGGTTTCACCCCCAGGCCGTAGCTGCCGGCATGGAAGCCCTCCGTCGAGGGGCAACCATATTCACCGATGTGAGGATGGTGCAGATGGGAATAACCAGAGAGGTAACTTCCGGGTTCGGGTGCCAGGTCAGGTGCGCTATCGACGACCCGGAGGTGGCGGCCAAGGCCAAGGAGTGGGGGACTACCAGGGCCATCGCCGCGATGCGCCACTTCGCTGACGATCTGTCGGGCTCGATAGTGGCCATTGGCAACGCTCCCACGGCCCTCCTGGCTCTCCTGGATATGGTGGACGCCGGCCAGGCCAGGCCTGCCCTTATCGTCGGCGTCCCTGTAGGCTTCGTAGCCTCGGCAGAGTCCAAGGCGGAGCTGATGCGCCGCAACATCCCCTTTATCAGCGTGGAGGGATACCGAGGAGGCAGCCCCGTCGCGGCTGCCATAATCAACGCACTTTACCACCTGGCCCGGCCAGCAGAATAAATAGCGTCCCTTTCAGGAGGAGTACCCCAGGCCATGAAAAGAGTTCTGGTGATAGGGTCAGGAGGGGCCGGAAAGTCTACCCTCGCCCGCCAACTGGGGGCACTTCTGGGCATTGAGGTCATCCATCTCGACTCCCTTTTCTGGAAGCCAGGCTGGGTGGAAACTCCAAAAACCGAATGGCTGAGCACTGTGGAGGAGTTGGCCAAGAGAGAGGCCTGGATCATGGATGGGAACTACTCTGCCACACTGGCTCCTCGCCTAGCGGCCGCTGATGCCGTGGTTCTCATGAATTTTCCGCGGAGGATATGTTTGTGGCGTGTGGTCAAACGACGGTTCCAATACATAGGCAGGTCCAGGCCGGATATGGCTCCAGGATGCCCGGAGCGACTGGACTGGAGCTTCCTCAAGTGGATATGGACGTATCCCACTCGTAGCCGGCCGAGGGTCCGTGAGATGATCGACCAGTATTCCGATGTCAGAACGGTGATAGAACTCAGGACGCCTCTAGAGGTCAGCCAATTTCTAAGGGATGTGGAGTCAGAACAACAAGGATATACAAAGAAGGAGGAGCATCATGCAACAGCAGGTCATATATAGAGAACATATAACAAGGGCCATAGGGTTGACCCCTCTGGCCCTAGCCCTTCTGGGGTTATTTGCCATTGGCCTAGACCAAGGGCAGGTCCTGGGAATATTTCAGGGAGACTTGGCCCATCAGTACAACCTACTCCACGAGTTCTTTCACGACGCTCGCCACGCCGCCGGCTTCCCCTGCCACTAATTGAGATGTGATGCTATGGAAAAAGTCTACGCGCCCACATTTTGGGACATATTAACGAGATCTCTCTTGGCCGGACTGGTGGCGGGAGCGATACTCGCCATCTTCCACCTGGCCTTTACGGAGCCAGTGATTGACATGGCCATCGGGTACGAGTCCGCCTTAGGCGGAATGAGCGCCCCCGACGCCCCAGCCCCGACCCATGCGGATGTGTCTCGGAGTGTCCAAAGAGTCGGTCTGGTGGTTGGCTTTGTAGCTTACGGGGTCTTTCTGGGAGCCCTATTCGGTGCTGCGTACTATGTGAGCCGTCGCCTCCGCGTGATTGATGGCGCTAAGGGTAATGGCGCAGTTATGGGGGCGATGGCTTATTGGGCGGTGGCCCTGATCCCTTTCCTTAGGTACCCGGCCAACCCTCCTGCCGTGGGCGATCCGGAGAGCATTGGGCAGAGGCAAGCGCTCTTCCTATCTGTCATGGGTCTTGCCCTGGTAGGAGTCGCCCTAACCTTGGCGATGAAGGCCCTTTTGTCGAGTCGGGGCGCTCTTGCTGGTCGCCAGCCCTTACAGTGGGCGGTATGCTTGGCGGGTTACGGCCTTTACTCCCTGGGCCTATACCTGGCTATGCCCCCAAATCCAGACTCGATACCAATCCCCATGGATGTGGTGACCAGCTTCAGGGCTTTATCCATGATCGGCCTTACAATCTTCTGGGCAACCATGACCGCCGTGTTCCTCTGGATGCAGAGACGCGAGCGGCAGGGGATTGCGAGTCTGGCGCAAGGGACACTTTGAAAACTGTGGAGGGTTAATTGAGCGCCCTATCAGATATAGAGACGAGTCGTGTCGCTGCCGATATAGTCCTCCTGGGCCACGGCAGCCGCCGAGGCCCAGATACCGACTACGGTCTTGCGGAGGCGGTGCGCCGCTTGCAGAGCCGTGTGGACGGCAACACCAGGGTCCGCATGGCCGGCTTCGAGTTCACTCGCCCATCCCTCCGAGAGGCTATTATGGGCTTAGTCGCAGAGGGCAGTCGCAGGATTGTCGTGGTCCCCTACTTTCTCTTCAACGGCAAGCACATAATTCTGGAGATTCCGGAGGACCTGGAGGGTATCCGCAACGATGCCGAAGGAGTGGAGATCATCTATGCCCATACCCTGGGGTTCGACCTTCGACTAATGGATCTGGTCAAGGAACGAGTGGAGGAGGCCCTGACTTCGGCAGGTGTCAATGACCCTGGTGATCCCTGGGGAGTGGTGTTTGTTAATCGAGGCAGTCGCCCGGAGTTCGATCCCGGGCTAAGGCTGAGGCAACTGGCATTGGCCCTTGACGAGCGGTTGGGTCCGAGAGCCCTGGTGCGCCACGCCCAGGCGGAGTACGCATCCCCCACCATCCCCGAGGCGGCAACAGAGTTGGTGTCCCAAGGTTGCCGTGTTATAGTAGTGATGCCATACATATTTTTCCCTGGCAAGGTGTTGAATGATAACATCATTCCGGGGATGAAAAGAGCCGAGGCTGAGCACGCTCAAACCACCTTTATCGTGGCGAATACCCTGGGCGTGGACGATCGCCTGGTGGAGGCGGCCCTGGATCGGGCCCAGGAGGCTCTGGCCTCCTGGATAGCCAGATAAGGCAGCGGATGGGGCTGGCAATGGCGAGGGGGCATGGTAACAGCGGAAAGAACAGCACGTAGACGAACCCTGCGCAAGGGCTACACCACCGGGGCTTGCGCCACCGCGGCCTCCAAAGCCGCAGCCATCGCTTTAACCCAGAGCAGATCCGTGGAAGAGGTGGAGATAACTCTGCCTATGGGCCAGGCCGTCTCCTTCAAAATCGAAAAGTGCTTCTTGGGCGATGGCTGGGCTCAGTGCTCCGTCATCAAGGACGCCGGGGACGACCCAGACATCACGCACGGCGCCGAGATTGTCGCCACCCTCTCGTGGACTGATGAGCCCTTCGACGTAGCTCAGGACAAGCCGGGCATCACCATCGATCGTGGAGAGGGAGTCGGGCTCATCACCAAGCCCGGCCTCGGGTTGCCCGTCGGCGGCCCCGCTATCAACCCCGTCCCTCGAAGGATGATCACCGAAGCGGTCCAGGCCGTTCTGTCCGATGTCCTGGAGAAGCGGGGTGTGAAGGTGGTGATCTCCGTGCCGGGTGGCGAGGAGATGGCCAAGAAGACCCTCAACGCTCGCCTGGGCATCGAGGGCGGCATCTCCATCCTGGGCACAACCGGCATCGTCGTCCCTTACTCCACCGCGGCCTATCGAGCCAGCATCACCCAGGCCCTAGGTGTGGCCGTGGCCGCCGGCTGCCAGCACGTGGTCGTCACCACCGGCGGCCGCAGTGAGCGCTTCGCTCAACGCCTCCTACCTCACCTACCCACCGAGGCTTTCGTGGAGATGGGGGACTTCGTGGGCCACTCCTTAAGAGAGTGCGTGAAGAAGGGCGTCAAGCGAGTAACCATCGGCGGCATGATCGGCAAGCTCTCCAAGACGGCCATGGGCCACATGCAGACCCACGCCGCCGGCTCCCAGGTGGACACCGCCTTCCTGGCCTCCATCGCCAAGGAGCTGGGAGCGCCCCAGGAGGCCGTTGAGGGCATCCGAGGCAACGCCACCGCCCGCTATTTCTCCGAGGTGGTCGTAGAGCTGGGCCTTGGGGAGGCCTTCAGCCGCATCTGCTACATGGTCTGCGAGAACTCCCGCCGCTACGTCAAGGACGCCCTGGCCATTGAGTGCATCATGACCGACTTCGATGAGGGGAAGGTGCTGGGGCGGGCTGTGATTGAGTAGGGACCTCTGGACTAAGGGCGTCCCCGACTACGGGGTCGCTTCCTA
>JAENIT010000106.1 GCA_016844365.1 Dehalococcoidia bacterium | reverse complement strand
GTCACTTTTTGGGCTACCAAGCCATAAGTCGGGAACTCATTGTTGCCAACTGCTGAATCCAAACTATGTTGTGCGGACTTTAATCTGTCATCCGCAAACGCATAATTCCCTGTGTAGAAATCACAACTGGCGACCCTGCTCTCGGCATCTGATTGCATTGGAAGTGCTAATGAGATGGGCAATCCTCCCCGTGCCCTTAGTGCCCCCGCTAAGTCTAAGGCCCGCTCGAAGCACCATTTAGCCTCTACCTTACTTTGAGGCGACCCACGACTAAGACCGTGACCCTTCTCGATCATCTCCCTGTACTCTGTGCAGCGGCGCAGGTTAGCGACCATGCCTGCCTGCCGCGCCCAATCATCAAAAATGGTATCGCGCAAGTCCAACCCAGGGACTAGCTGGACAACACTACTAACCGGCCGCCACAATGCCCACACATAATCATGAAGCTTGGAAGCTGCTACGTCACGAGACAACTCTGACAACAACTCGCTGAAAGTCTTTCGTGGCCCGAACTCCAGAGTCATTTCTGCCTCCTAATTTCATCAATTTATTCCCTTCCCTTCTTTGACTCTCGGCCGGACCCCCTCATATCAGTAGATAGGAGATCCCAAATCTCCTTCGCTTATACACTTCCCCTTACCTGCTGAAGAACTCCGAGTCCAGCTTCTTCATGGTGTCCATGAGGCCGGTGTAGGCGATCTCGGCCTGGGAGGCCATGGCCACTCCGAAAAAGCCTTGGCGACGGATCTCCACCGCTTTACGCTGCACGTGAAGGCGGGTGCTGTCCCAAGCCTGGTTGGCGAAGAAGTCGTTGTAACGTCCCGCGAACCTGCCCGCGGAGTCCATGGAGAAGCCGATGCAGGTCACCAGGGGCAGGCAGTAGGGCCCGGATACCGGCGTGTTGATGGCCACCGGCATGATGGGCATAGTATGGGATCCCCTGGCGTCGCCAGCGACGTAATGGCCGATAAGGTACGGCTCGACAGCTTCCTCTGGGGCTGGGAATATGCCCTGGTTGCGGAAAAGAGCCACGGGGTCGTCTTTGCCGGTGTACCGTCCGGAGATGTTATGCAGTCGGGTCGCGGAAACAGAGACTATCTGCTCATCGGGGAAGGCCCGCGAGTGGATGGACTCGATGGCGAAGCGGTCCATGTCCCTAAGGAGCGCGCAAGCGTCCCAGGCCCTCTCTGGCACGTCCAGCTTTATCAGGCGATCGCCCTCCTTGGCGTCCATATCCATAATCGTAAGGGTGAAACCCTCGTGGAGCCGGGGGCTCAGGAGCAGTCCGCCGTTGTGCATCGGGTCGCAGAAGACCAGGTACAGAGGCAGGTTATACGCTCCTGGAGCGCACTTATCGGCGGCAAACACCATAAACGATTCGGCGGGCCGGTAAGAGGGCAATAACTCGAACTCGATCTCGGCCACGGCTGGGCCTGCGCCTCGAACGTTGCCGGAGGGGGCGTCCACCAACAGGTCCTGGCCAGCGCCGTAGTTGCCCTGCTGCTGGGCGACCCTGGTGGCTGCCAGAAAGGCCTCCCAGGCCAGACCCACGTGGATCTCCGTGCTGTTGATGCCCTTAGTGTGGGACATGATCATTGCGATGTCGTCGCCGGTGTGAGTTACCAGGCCGTCTATAACCAAACCGCTGCGTATAGCCGCGGTGAGCTTATCCTTAACAGCCGTCATCATCTCATCGCTGGGCATGGTGTGGCCCCCGATGGAACCCACATCCGCCTTGATGATGCTAAGAGTGACTTTCATTATTCAACCTCCTGATTTGCTAAAAATGGTACCCATAAGGCCGGTCTTGTCGATCTCCGCTGAGAGGCCATGGCCACGCCGAAGAACTCCTGGCGGCAAATCTACACCAGTCTAAACGAGACTTTTTCGACTGTCAAATCTGCCCCCTTGCCAAAGGCCATCCTGCACCAACATAATATAGCTTAGTCCGGAGTCAGGCTTGGGGGGAGAGTAGTCATGGTAACAAAAACCACGCTGAAGAGAGGCAAGGGCATCTTTTACGGCTGGTGGATTGTGCTAGCCTCTGTAGGGATCATCTGGTACGGGGCGGGCACCTTCTTCTACGGGTTCAGCATTTTCTTTGACCCCATGCTCAAGGAGTTCGGCTGGAGCCGAGCCACCCTATCCCTCGGCGCATCCTTACAGCGACTCGAGGGCGGCTTAGCCGCTCCCATCGTTGGCATACTCACTGACAAATACGGCCCCAGGAAGCTGATGCTATTTGGAGTCGCGGTGGGAGGTATCGGCTTCTTCCTCCTGAGCCGTGTAAACTCACCCATCAGCTTTTACATAGCCATGATAGTCATCTCCCTCGGCCTCAGCTCCGCCATGGGGGTAGTCAGTATGGCGGCGGTGGCTAATTGGTTCGTACGCAAGAGGGGTTTGGCCTTAGGCATCATGACTGCGGGCGCTGCTATGGGGGGCACACTGGCCCCAGTGATGGTTTGGCTTATCTCCAGGTACGGCTGGCGCGGGACCTTTATTATCAGCGGCATAGGATTGTGGGTCGTGGGCATCCCCCTGGCAGCAGTGGTCCGCCACCGACCGGAGCAATACGGTATGCTCCCCGATGGCGACGAGACCCCTCCAGACAAGCAGGTCCCCGCAGCGAAGGGCGTTGAGGAGGATCCTCCGACTGCTCAAAGGAATGCGGTACCCGAAGAAGAAGCGCCACAGGAGACTGAGTTCACCGCGTGGGAGGCGGCCAGGACTCCTGCCTTCTGGCTCATTCCTATTGCTGTTGGCCTCTCGGAGGTCAAGTCTGCTGCCATAGTGGTGCATATAGTGAGTTACCTTACAGGTATCGGGATATCTCGCAACCTGGCAGCGCTAACCCTAAGCGCTTTCACCATATCGAGTCTTTTGGGAAGGGTTGGCCTGGGTTATCTAGGCGATATGCTTGACAAGCGTAAGGCGCTGGCCTTCTCCTTCCTGCTCCAGCTCGTCGGCTTGCTGATCCTCTCTTACGTTAACAGCCCCTGGATGCTCATCCCCTTCGTCTTGACCTATGGCCCTGGCTATGGTGGCCCCATACCCTTATGGCGAGCCCTTCAGGGGGACTATTTCGGCAGGAAGTCCTTTGGCTCTATCCAGGGGTGGATGCAGTCCTTGAGGACCGCCTTCCAGGTGGGAGGGCCTTTCTTCGCTGGTTGGGTCTTTGACGTCACCGGCAGCTACCGCCCCGCCTTCCTCTTTTTCGCGGTCACGGTGATCATAGCCATCCCGGTCATACTTTTCGTGAAGCCACCCACGCATCCCTCAACTTCAGCATCCAGGAGCCAGATTACGGATCGGGCTGCCGCCAACGAGGATCATGATAGCTAATCTTAGAGATCGTCTAGGCGAGAACGCTACGCTGAGTAAAGCCGCCGTCCCCGTATCTCTGGCCCTCCTAGTGCTGGCAACCCGATGGCCCTTCCGCACTCAGTACCTGTTTAACTGGGACGCTGCCAACTTCGCTTTCGCTCTTCAAGACTTCGATGTCACCAGCCACGCTCCTCATCCCCCTGGTTATCCTTACTTCGTCGGACTCGCCAAGCTCTTTGACCTATTCCTCAACGACGCCAACGCCTCTATGGTCATGGAGAGCCTCCTTATGAGCGCCCTGGGTGTCGCGGCCCTGTTCCTTCTGGGGAAAATAATGTACTCGCCCCAAGTGGGCCTCATCGCCGCTTTGCTTCTTGCCAGCAGCGTGACCTTTTGGACCTACGGAGAGGTGGCTCTGGCCTACACCGCCCTAGCCCCTTTCAGCACACTGGCCGCCCTGTACACTTATAAGACCATAATCTTAGGACAAAACAGGTTAATACCTCTGGTCCTCTGCTACGCTATAGCCGGCGGATTCCGCCCAAGCCTCTTGCTTTTTCTCAGGTTGGTGGCAGGGATCTGCATTGGCGGGTTTCTTCTCTGGTTTCTCCCCACAGCTTATCTTTCTGGGGGATTAGCCTCCTACGGGGCCGCCTTTTCCGCCTACCTTAGTCAGGATGTGCTAGAAAAATACTCTCCCATCCATAACGGCCTTGGGGCTCTCTTGGTAAACTTTAGGGACACTGCCGCCTACTTGTTCTACTCTCTATACTTCTCCTCCCTTTTTCTCGCCGGTTCCATGTTTTTATGGCTTCGCAGACCCAGGGAAACCTTTGGAAGAAGAGAGATCTTTATCCTTCTTTGGGTATCGCCTATGCTCCTGTTTTACCTATTCGTGCATATAGGTGACCCAGGGTACGTGTTCAGTGTCCTCCCTGGGATCCTACTTCTG
>JAENIT010000105.1 GCA_016844365.1 Dehalococcoidia bacterium | reverse complement strand
GTAGAAATCATGCAGTTTTTCACCAACTCTATAAATTTAACGACACGGTAAGTCTAAGGTACGTTTAGGCTTTTGTCAAGCGATCTACATTAAAAAACCTAGAATATTTTTAAGGAGTCCATTGAGTACGACTCGACATGCGTGACCATTCCATCACGATTGACGAGGGTTTGGCAGTAAGCCTATAATTTAGACCACTATAGGATGCTACTGTATGCTTGCTAGAATACACATTCTGTATAGCATGTACACCGAAATTAGGGGCGTATATTTATAATGAGGATATCGGAGGCTGCTCAAGGGTACCTGGACTATCTGGCCGAGCGTAACAAGGCCCAGTTGACCTCGCAGACCTATAGATATACCATTCAGAGGTTTCTGGATTATATCGGCGGCATCCGAGGACTTTCACAAGTGGACCTCATTGAGGCCATAACTCAGGATGACATACGCCAGTTCTCACTGTACCTGTACCGTCAAGGACTGGCACCAGCCACCAGGGTAAAGTATCTGGTGGTATTGCGAAACTGGTTCAAATACCTGTTACGCTTGGGGGCCACAGAGATCAGCCCAGAGCTTATAGAGCTACCCAAACTCCCGCCTCGTGTGCCTAACCCCGATGAGCGCCTTGCTGTTATGTTAAGTATTGATCCTGAGTCCCAGGACGAGTGGCGCAGAGTCATAAGACTACGCGACAAAGCCATCCTGCAAACCCTATTCTCGACTCAGTTACGGGTCTCTGAGCTGACATCCCTCAATCGCAACTCCATCGACTGGCAGCGTGGTCTGGCTGTGGTTGTGGGTAAAGGCCGCAGACCTCGAACCGTATTCTTCTCCACATCCTCCATTGAAGCCATAGACGCCTATCTGGACGCCCGCACTGACCAGTACCTCCCACTCTTCATCCACCACGATCGTGCCCACAAAGTGGACCTCAGGGACAGAGAGGGTCACAAGATGCGCCTCACCCGCCAGTCGGTGGAGAGCATGGTGAAAAAGTACGCTCGCCTGGCTGGAGTGCAAGCGACGCCCCACTCCTTTCGCCATTACGGAGCAACCGAACTTCTAAAGAACGGAGCGGACATTAGGAGCGTTCAAGAGCTCCTGGGCCACGTCTCGGTTTCTACTACCCAGGTGTACACCCACGTAAGCCCTCGCCGACTCCAGCAAGAATGGCAACGCTATCACCCCGCCGTCGATCCTGAATCGAAACCGTCATAGTCGTTGTGAAAGGATTGATCCATGGCTGCCAAAGCCTACATACTAATTGAGGTGGAGACCGGGAAATCGGAAGAGGTCAAGAGGCTCATCCTTGGGATCCAGGGTGTTACTGAGTCGGATGCTGTTACCGGGCCGTACGATGTTATAGCTGTCGTGGAAGTGGATAATACCGGCACCTTGGGGAGCCTTATCCTACAACAAATTCAGATGATAGCAGGAGTGAAGCGAACAGTTACCTGCGTAAGCATCAGTTAAGGAAACAGATGATGGATAGCGAAGAGACCAAAGGATTCATTGAAGGTCTGTCCAAAGACTCCATGGTGAGCGCTCAGGCGTTGCTTCAGCTCATCGAGGAGCGGATGGGCTCCGTGCCCCTGGTGCTACGAATGTTGGAGCAACGCCCCGATATGCTTCTGCCCCAAACCATGAAGGTCATGGCCTGCGACCAAGCCCTGGGATCGAAGGTGGCGGAGCTGGTGGCTGTGGCCGCTGCCGCAGCCCTGGGCAGTGAGCCCACGCTTCGCGCCCACATGGAACAGGCCCTGGAGAAAGGGGCCACTTCGGAAGAGGTTTTCGAGACCCTACTTATAGCCGCCATGATCGCTGAGTCATCGACTCAGGCTGTGTCCTTCCGAGTCTTTCAGCAGGTGGACGATCACAAGCGCACCAACGAGCGCTGGGGATAAGGGAGCTAACCCTTCACCACGAATGGTTAGTTCCGTTCGCCCTGAGCTTGTCGAAGGGTGGCTTACTTCACCACGTACTCCTGGAAGCGGTGGGCCAGGCGAGCCGGTACCCTCCCCTTAATCAGTGTCCCAGACTCCTGGTACTCTTTGTGCTCGATGTGACCTCTCCTCTGAAAGAGATCAACCATGTTTCCCGATGTATACGGTATTCGAACGGTTATCCGTTTCATCGTGCCTTCCAGCATTCGGGCCAGTTTCTTGAGCAGATCGTCCTGGCCCCATCCATTGGTTGCCGACACAAAGACGGCTTCATACGCTTCCGCCTCAGGGATTGTGGACCGCAGAAATTGCTGCTGCCCCCGTGAGCTCATATTCATGCCGCCCTCTAGCAAGTCCACTTTGTTCGCTACCAATAGAGTGCTCTTGCCCTCCAATCCAAGCTCCCCTAGCACTCCAACCACTGTCCGATACTGCTCTAAGGCCATAGGATGCGTTATGTCGACTACGTGAAGGAGTAAGTCCGTCTCTTCTAGCTCCTCCAGGGTCGCCCGGAAGGCGGCCACCAGGCCGTGGGGCAGCTTCTGGATGAACCCCACTGTGTCGGTCAAAAGGACCTGACCGCCTTCTGGGAGATCGACAGCCCTAGTAGTGGGATCCAAGGTTGAGAAAAGCCTCGACTCGGCGAGAACGTGGGCCTGGGTGAGAGCATTAAGGAGAGTGCTCTTGCCGGCGTTGGTGTAGCCCACCAGAGATGCGGTGAAAGCTCCCGACAACCTTCGGCGCCTGCGATAGAGAGCCCGGTGCTTGCGCACTTCTTGTAATTCGTCCTTGAGGTGGTCTATACGGCGGCGCACCAGACGGCGGTCCGTCTCCAACTGGGACTCGCCAGGCCCTCGAGTACCGATACCGCCTCCGAGACGCTCCAGGTGGCTCCACTGCCCTGCCAACCGGGGGAGCAGGTACTCCATCTGGGCCAGCTCCACTTGGAGGCTCCCATCATGGGTATGCGCGCGGCGAGCGAAGATGTCCAAGATGAGAGCGGTGCGGTCTATGACCTTGACCCCTAGCGCACTCTCGAGGTTGCGTTGCTGCCCAGGAGTCAGCTCATCGTCGAAGATCACCAGGGTAGCATCCGTGCCATGCCTGAGGGCGTCCAGCTCCTGGAGCTTCCCCTTGCCCAGGTAGTGTCGAGGGTTAGGATGCTCCAGGCGTTGTGTGAGGTTAGCCACCACAGTAGCTCCTGCGGTGGCTGAGAGCTGTCCTAGCTCCTCCAGGGAGTCTTTCAGGGGCAGAAGGCCCGGCTCGCCGGTGGCTTCTACGCCGACCAAGATGGCCCGCTCTTCTGGTGGGTTCTGGGTGGAATAGGTGTTATTAGCCGCTTTGGGTTACTCCGTTCTTCGCGTTTTTCTTTCTGCTCGACAGATATTCTTCCATCCACTCCCTTCTGGTGGCCCAGTTGCGCCCGATTTTGACAGCCTCTAGGCGGCCGTGGGCCACCTGATTACGCAAGGTGTGAGGAGAGAGACCGAAGGCTCTTGCAGCCTCGGCCAAAGAGAAGAAGACTGAATCCTCTTCCTCATCGTGTTCATCGTCCTCGTCATCGGGAAGTCTGTCCCAAAGCAGGTCGGCCTGCTCTTGCAGCAACTGCATGATGACTCCCATATGCATCAACGAACCATCGATCTCCCCCAGCCAGTCAGAGAGCTCGTCGTCAGTGGCGTCTGGTGGCTGCTCCACCACACAACCACCCCACTTTTCTATATTGTCCACCTCCTCCCGCAGCTCGGATAGGATTTCGCTGAGAACGCGAGGTGACAGATAGAATTCAGCCTTTTTCTTCGATCTCACCTTCATCCCCTTCTTCTTTGCCTCCTGCGCCGTCGCGCCGGCAACAAGCGGCGCTCCACTCGGGCCAACTGTCCCCTCTGATTGGCGATCTCCTTCTCCCAAAACGTGATTGCCCCTGGGTCGGGCTGGCCTTTCACCTTCTCTTCTCGGATCTTATTCTCGTGTTCTAGAATCCGTTTACGAAGGTTCCGCCGGCCCCGCAGGTCCTTTTTCTTACGTGGCAACGGCTACTCTTTATTATAGCGGATAGCGACTAAAGAATGAAGCCGATTTGTCACGCCGGAACGGGAGCGGTGATAGCCCGTAGCCATACAATTCCCTTCTCAACACCCTACTCGACAAATGCACCCAATGAATTAATGTAATTAACAGGCATGTCTTACTTTACACTTTGCCCGAAACATGGTTATAGTACAATTAGACTACGATAAACACCGAGGTACTGTATGAAAGCACGTAAATTAGCTTCCGTCGCTCTGGCACTTGAGACCTTGCTTAAGCTAGTCGCACTAAATAATGGACACAGGTTTGACTGTGGCTGTCCTACTTGTATGGCAATTAATATATCGGTGCCTGTCAGTTTGTACTTCACATTTGCCTCTAAATAGGGAAAGCTAGGGGAAACAGTACAACACTCAAACACTAAAAGGGCACTGCTACCTTCCCCGTTCCAGTACTACAGACACAGAGAGCGGTCTGAGGCCGCTCAGAATTTGAAGTCTTAGAGTATCCTCCGTTAGGCCTGCAAGAAGATCCTCTGCTTGCTGTACACTGTTTAAAGGAATACCATTTATACTTGTTA
>JAENIT010000104.1 GCA_016844365.1 Dehalococcoidia bacterium | reverse complement strand
GATGTTTGATGAGTTAGAACGATGGCGCGATATGAAGGAGCGAGGTATCACCTGCCTGAAATCTCTTATCGACACTGTCAGACCAATCGGAACCCCAACGTGGCCCCTATCATCTTCAGCACCTTCGTGTGTCCTATCCCTTCCTATCAGTCCTTTAGAGGAGTGGGAACGGCTATTGCTTAGGCGTCCTGAATGACCAAGTGGTGGACCAGGCGACAGGAGTTCCACTCCCTTGAATTCGTGGACGCACTCGCCAGTGATACTGTGTATCGGTGTCGAGCGCACTACTAGGCGGAACCGTGTAACTATTCATTGGACTGGTTACTCCCCCGTGAACTAAATTCCAATAAACGGAGGCGGTAGCTAGGTTAGGCGTCGTCTCGAACTTCAGGTCTTTACTTAATTGAACCTCATAATAAAACACTTCAGGCTGGCTATTCCCCCATTGTAGTGTAGGTGTTAGTGTGGTTACCACACTATCTTGTGCAGGCCCCATCAAACTGATGGTCGAGCTAGAAGCTAATGGAGTAATAAAGGAACACCCTATATCCCATGCCCATGGCCCCCATGAAGGATCATCCGGGGTAATAGAATTATTAGCGTAGGAGCTACGGGTACGCCATTGGTAACGTATGTCCGGCAAGAGTCCATACCATTGTGGTGGAGGCGGGACAGCAAAGTACCCGTACTGAGCCCATCCTTGCTCAGTGGAGCGTATGATATCTATACCAGGGCCATCGTTATTTGCAGGAACAACCTGGAGGTGGTATTGCTTGACTTCCCTGTCACGGTAACTCCATTCGAGCTCCACCACAAAGTTACTTAAACGCACGTTTTTAGGACTGATGCAAAAAGATGGCAAAGGCTGCCCGTCAGCGCTAAAGCCTAAACAAATCCCCACTAGAAGAATAATCAGAAAACCCAACAGGCGTCTCTTAGTGCTTCCCATGCCATTCCTCCCAATACTCCTTACGAGTAATTGCCCGATGCCAATATAGCACATCGTGGGACACGCTCGCCGCTACCTTGAGAGCCATCCTCACCACTGGCGCAGATCGCCGTCGTCGATGCAGCTTGTGGGGGCGACTCGGGTCTGGAGGAATAGGATACTGACGGGGTGTGTGACGATGTGGCCGGCCCAGTGCTCTCGCTCCGATTCAGGGAGCCGTTGGAGGAGGTCGCTGAGGCTGAGGTGAATAAGAGTTTCATCGGGCGCGATGCCGAAGTCCAGGGACCAGGTTCGCTCACGGCTGATTCGTCCGATGGTGTCGGTGCGTATGATGGAAAAAGAGGAAACGCCACGGTACTTATCCAGCACCGTGGCATCGAACCACAACTGCACCAGGTTGCTGTCGCCGCTCTCCAGGAGCTTCTTGTACACTACCTCGACGTAGGGATCTCTTGTTATCTCCACGATTCGTTTGTGCCTTTAACCTTCTGTCTCCGGTTAGGGCTTCTCGATTGGGTTGCCCACCATGCTTCCCCACTCGGTCCAGGAGCCGTCATAGTTACTGACGTTGGCGTAGCCGAGGAGGTATTTTAGGACGAACCAACTGTGAGAAGACCTCTCGCCGATTCGGCAGTAGGCAACCACCTGCTTGTCATCGGTAACCCCCTTGCCCCCATATAAGGCCCTAAGCTCATCGGCTGACTTAAAGGTGCCGTCTTCGCGCATGGCCTGTCCCCAGGGGATGCTGGCGGCTCCGGGGATGTGCCCACCCCGCTGCGCCGTCTCTGAGAGACCGGGAGGGGCCATAATCTCCCCTGTGAACTCTGCCGGGGATCGGACGTCTACCAGAGCGATGTTGGGTTTACCCAGGTTACTGTTAACTGTCTTCCAACTGGCCCGCAGAGAGAGGTTTGGCCTACCGGCCCGATAGTTTGTTGGCCTCGGGTTGCGGACATCTGTTGTGGTAGAGCGGCCTTCGTCCAGCCACTTCTTGCGGCCGCCGTTCATAAGGCGCAAATCTCTATGGCCGTAGATGTTGCACAGCCACAGAGCGTAGGCTGCAAACCAGTTGTTGTTGTCGCCATAGAGGACCAGGGTGGCATTCTTGGATATACCAGAACCGGACATGAGAGCTTCGAACTGCTGTTTATTCAATATGTCTCGTCGGAGGGTGTCCTGGGTCTGACTGGTCCAGTTCCAGCCTACAGCGCCGGGAATATGTCCCTGCTCATAGGCGGTGGTGTCCACGTCCACCTCCACCAAGCGAACCGTGCGGTCACGCAGATGTTGAGCAACCCATTGGGTGTCAACCAGGACCTCTGGGCTAGCGTACTCTGCCATTGTGTTGCCTCCCTTGTCTTAGCTTATCTGAGTCTCTGTATCTGAGGTGTGGTTGTTGCGTCTGTCACTACGCTAACCTGACATCCCAAGTATAGAGGTCGCGGGAGATGGCAGTCAAGCAAAAGCACTAGGAAATGGGAGTATCACACCAGGAGACTGATGGTAGTAAATACCAAGAAGGTGGCGGAGATCAAGGCATTCACGTAGAAGAAGGCCAGGTTGGTCCGAGACAGATCTTCAGGTGTCACCAGGCTGTGCTCGAAAACCAGTAGCCCTGCGGTAATCAGCATTCCAATCCAGTATGGCCACTTCAGTCCTATGAGTAAGCCCAGCCAGATAAATAGCACAATAGTGACGCCGTGGCTTATGGCAGATATAGTCAGGGCCCGGGCAGGGCCAAAGCGAACGGGCACAGAGTGTAAGCCGTGGCTACTGTCGAACTCTGTCCCTGTGATGTCCTGGATGATGTCGAAGCCACCCCACCAAAAGATGACGGCCACTCCCAGGATCACAGGTTCCCAGGATAACTCGCCTCGGACCCCTATCCAAGCGCCTATGGGAGCGCCGCTTCCGGCCAGTCCTATGGAGTAGTGGTAGAGCCAAGTTACTCGCTTAAGGTAGGTGTAGAAGGTGAGAACTACCAGGGCGATGGGCGAGAGTAGTACACAGAGGGGATTGAGCTGCCAGGCTGAGTATAGCACGACCAGCACAGTAGCGATGGCAACAGCCACCACCTCGCCTCTATGCAGCCTGCCGGCTGGCAGAGGCCGGCTCGCGGTCCTGGGGTCAATGGAGTCTAATGGGTAGTCAATCAGGCGGTTCATGCAGAAGGCGTAGCTGCGGGCTGCGACCAGGGCCACTGTTATCCACAGGAGGTGATGGGCGGTTGGGAGACCGCCCGTAGCCAGGACCATCCCCGTGTATCCAAAGGGAAGAGCAAAGAGGCTATGCTCTACTTTTATATTCTCTAGGTGGGCTCGTACCTTTTCAGCCGATGTCCAGGCCCAACTCATGCCATCTCCGGTCCACCTGCTCTTTGATCTCCGCACTCATTGCGATGTCGTCGGGCCAGGGTCTGGTGTGGCCATCCAGGGCCGTCTTCTTTGTGGCGTCTATGCCCACCTTGGAGCCATAGTGAGAGTAAGATGAGGTGTGGTCCAGGGCGTCCAATGGGCCGTCTACCATCACGAAGTCCCGCTTGGGGTCTATGTTGTTGGTTAACCTCCACAGCACCTCCGGCA
Organism: Dehalococcoidia bacterium; assembly: GCA_016844365.1. Next base: position 1,390 of record JAENIT010000104.1, on the reverse strand, counting down.
GGCTGTGGACGTTGACGTCTTCATCCACCGCTACGATGATTTTGGTCAGGCTGAGGAGGCCCAGCCCCCACATGCCGTACATCACCTTCCTGACCTGGCCCGGGTACGACTTTTTTACAGAAACGATCACAAGGTTGTGGAAGACCCCTTCAAAGGGCATATTGAGGTCCACTACCTCGGGATATAGCATCTGGATTATGGGGAGGAATATCCGCTCTGTGGCCTTTCCCATATAGCAGTCCTCCATGGGGGGTCGCCCTACAATTATGGATGGGTAGATGGGGTTTCGGCGATGGGTGATGGCCGTAAGGTGGAACACTGGGTACTCGTCGGGGAGTGAGTAGTAGCCGGTATGGTCACCAAAAGGCCCCTCGGTGCGACGCTCATCCGGGTCTACATAACCCTCAAGAACTATCTCGGCATGGGCTGGCACTTCCAGGTCTACCGTAACGCATTTCACCATCTCCAGTCGCTCGCGGCGCAGCCACCCGGCGAAGAGGAACTCGTCCACGATGGGTGGCAGGGGAGCGCTCCCGGTGTACACCGTGGCTGGGTCACATCCCACGGCTGGCTATGGCCACTTCCAGGCGTTGGGAGCGCTCTTGGCCGTGGCGGTAGTGCTCAGCGCCCCCCTTGTGGATGTGCCAGTGCATACCCAGAGTCCGTTCGTCATAGAGCTGGAGGCGGTACATCCCCACGTTCCTGCGTCCGCTGGCTGGGTCTCGGGTTATGACCAGCGGCAGAGTAATGTACCGGCCTCCGTCTTGGGGCCAGCACTTGAGGATAGGAAGCTCCGCCAAGGATGGGTTGTCAGTTACTACCACCTCCTGGCACGGGGCTTTGTCCACCAGCTTGGGGGCGTAGCGAGCTATTTCGCTGAGCTCTCCTAAGCGGCGCAGTTTGTCGATGAGACTTGTAGGGACGTCCATTTTGAGGAGGCTTGATATCCTCGCGCCTATGTCGTCCAGTTTATTCACACCCAGGGCCCATGCCATCCGCTCCTCGCTGCCGAAGGTGTTCATCAGCACCGGGATGTCGTAGCCGCGGACGTTCTCAAATAATAGGGCCACATTGCCCCTGGAGGCCTTGCACACACGGTCTGTGATCTCGGAGATCTCCAGATCGCAGTCCACGGGGGCTTTAATTCGCCGTAGCTGCCCTCGTCGCTCCAGGAAGTCAACGTATTGCCGTAGGTCTTTAAAGGCCATTATTTACACCGACCTGTTTAGGCGTTCTGGATGGGAGTGGCTGCCCGCCAATCCCGTAGTATACGATTCTGTAAGTGTTTGCGCGGTTATGTTGCGCGGGCTGTGAGTAATGTTACATCATCAGGCTGACCCTCAGCAACAATGAGTCAGCATCCTAAGTCCAGGGGGCCGTCACTGAGGAT